>JAQSDT010000326.1:0-34564 GCA_029946075.1 bacterium
TGAATATTCCGAACATGGGCGCCGTGATACACGGAGAAGCCCGTAAATTCATGCTTTTCCGTCAATTTGTCTCAAGTTTGTATGCCACGTCATACAGATTTTGGGCGCATTTTTGGGCGCGAAAAGCATGCAAGAGCCTTCCGACGGCTTCGTTGTTACGTTCTACTTGGTGTTGAGTTTGCCCGCGTTGCTCGTTTTCGGCATTGCGGTATGGCGGCTACTTCAGCAGCACCGCCGCAATAAGCGCGACCAGCAGTAGGCATTGGCAAACCGCCAGCACGACGCCGAGACGCTGGCGCTCTAGCACCTTCGCAAGTTGGTCGTTGGCGAAGTCCAGATGTTCCAGCTTCATGCCGGAAAAGTAGCATACGTTTTATCGACCTAACAACCTGCTGATAAGCGATGACTATGGAGTAGATCATGAGCGACTGGCAACCACCTGAGACCGCGCCGAAAGACGGGAAAGTCTTTCTGATAACGATGGCCGGCCCTAACGTAGAGCTGTGCTGTTGGGTAAAAGAGAGGGGCCGATTTGAGGACTATTTTCACAAACAGAAGATCGAGCCGAAATGGCCTTATATGGTTGCATGGAAGCCGATCGGGCGACTGGCGCGCGTCTGCAATTCAGAGGAAGATTCGCGACGCGAGAACGGCTGGACCGGCGACGAGCTTTATGCCGTGCATGATCCCCGCCAACCATCAGCCGAATAGCTGGCCGAGCCCGCCGCCACCGAGCAGCGCCTTCCGGCGTTCCATATCCTGTGCTGCGGCCACCGCCTGACGGCGCGCGAACTCGTCGGCGACCGGCGCTTCGGGCGGCATAAAGGCCGCCGCGAGGCCTTCCGGCTGCCCCGGCATCGTTGACGGCTGCAGCATCCCCGCGGGCGCTACGGCGGGCCCTGGCGCGGCCGGAACGCCCGCCAGCTCGGAAGCCTTACCGAACCTGTTCGCCCATCCGTGACCCGCTTCCGGGTTGTCCGACGTGTAGCCCGCCGGCCGCTCGAACATCATGCCGGCCCGGGTCGCACCCCTGACATCGGTCGAGCCGCGCAGCGCGTCGCCGGCCCGCTTCTCGGTCGTGTTCATTTCCCGGTCCATGTAGCCGAGCTGCGTGTCGAGGCTGTGCGGGTCCGCGCCTGTCTCGGCCGCGAAGTTGTAGAGCCCGGCCAAGCGCGGACCGCGCCACTGGAAGGCGCCGAACGCCGTGCCGTTGTCGCCCCGGGCGGTCGGGTTCAGGCCACTTTCCTGTACGCCATGCCCCACCATCGCCGCGGCCTGGTGCTGCGCGTAGCCCTTCTTCAGCAGCCAGTTCATCGCGTAGGCGGCGTTATCGGCCATTGCCATCCTTCTTCATGATCGCGCCTTTTACCGGGTCTTCCGGCTCGGTCAGCAGGTCCGTCACGGTCGAGGCTTCGTTGCCGAGGTAGGCCTTGGCGGTGCGCGCGAGCGCAGCCCGATTCGCCGGGTTATGCTCCTTCAGAAGCTGCGCCGCGAGATCCGGATCGAGCAGCGCCTTGTCGAGCAGCTTTTCGACGGCCTCGCCTTGCGCGCCCCGCACCAATCGCCGCGCCGCGACCGAGCCGAGCGCGGTCAGCATGAAGCCGAGCGACGTTTGACCCCGCTTGTAGGCGTAGAAACGGCTCTGCAGCGTCTCGGGCGTCAGGACGTTGCTGATGCCCTGCGTGGTGCCGGACGTGTTCGGCGCCTTCCCGCGCGAGCGCAGATCGACGTTCTGCAGCTCGTCGGCGATCTTCCGGACGTTGGAAAGCTGCTCCGGGTTGTCGCGGTATAGCCGCTCGGCGACGGCCGCATGTGCGGGGTCGTCGAGGAAGTTCCGCAGCCGGTTCGGCATCCACGGCTGCGCGCCATCGATCGTCTTCGTCGTCTCGCCGTTCGAGCGCGCCTTCGACTGCATCAAATCCCAAAACGCCTTCTGCGCACCCTTCACGGCGTCGGGCGAATCGTTGACGAAACGCAGCAATTCGTCGGCAGCCTGGCCGGGGTTCTTCGACGCGATGACGCCCTTCAAGGCGTCCTGCGCCCGCTCGTCGCCGTACTGCAGATACTTGCCGACGGTGCTCGTGCCCGGCTGGTCGGCCGTGCCGAGTTCGCGCGTCAGGTTCGTTTCGCCAGCCGTCGCATCATCGAGTGTGCGACGTAGTCCGGCCGCATTGTCCAGTTGCTGCCGGACGGGATCGAACCGACGATCTGAAAGGACAGTGTTGTACCGACCGAGATATTCCCGAAGCTGGTCAGGGCGATCCAACAATCCGCGATCGCGCACGTCCGCAAGTATCTGGTCACGGACTGCCGAAACAACCCCTTGGTCATTGCCTGCTTCCCTCATGAGCGCTTGGAAGTCGCTGATTCGCCCCTCGTCGGCCTGCACGAACTTGCCGGCGACCGCGCTGTCGGGCTGGCGGTACAAGCCTTCCCTGCGATCGAGCGTCTGCGCGATGGCCGTCTGCGGGCGCGTGAAGCGATTGTTGAAATCGACGGTCGCGGTGCGAGCTGCGTCGTAGTCCTGCCGCAGTGTCTCCGGCATTGCGTTGTCGAGATAGCCGTCGAGCGCCGTGACGTGCTGGTCGATGATTCGCGCCTCGTTGTCCCGGCCGGCGGTGCGGGCTTCACGAGCGGCGTCCGTCAACGCACTGCGCAAGCCGGTCACTTCGCGCATCGGCTGCGTGATCGTTTCCATGACCGGGTTGCCGTCGGCATCGACACGAGGCGGTTGAACCGGCCGCTCGCCCGACAGGCGCTGCGGGATGGTTGCCTCGTTGGGCTGAAAGCGCTCGCGCTCGGCAGTCGACATGCCACGATTAACACGGCCGAAGTCCTGCGCGAGCGGCGCCATGTCGACGCGCTCGGTGCTGTTGTTCAGCGGTTCCCACGCCTGGCGCAGAATGTCGCGAGCGCCTTCGCTGGCGTTCTCGAGCGCGGTTCGGATATTGGCGCCGCGCCCCTCGCCTGTCATGGCGGGCCGCAGCGACTGCGTGGCGCGCTCGAAGTCATCGGCGGCGTTCTGGCGTTGCACGCCGGCATCGGTCAGGCGTCGGCCCCGCTCAAGTTCCAGCTCGGACCGCAGCGCGGCCGGGTTGCCGTCCGGCGCGTTGGCGTTCATCGCCGAATCGACCGCCCCGGTATTCTCGGCGCGCCGCTGCACGAACTGGCCGGCGTTCGGGCCGGACTGACGGCCGTATTCGAGCGCGGCGATCCCCGGGTCCGCCGTGCGATCGGCGAGGCTTTCCTTGAAGCCCGGGATCGTCTCGTCGACCCGCTTCGCGCCGGTGATGGCGTCCACCAGCGGCTGCGTGTCGACTGGCTTGCCTTCCGTCTTCGGCAGAGCGTCGGCGTTGTTGATGATTCGGTCGGTGACGGTGTTCTTGACGGTTTCGTTGCCGAATTTGTCCCGGGCGAAAATAGCCTGCCCGATGTCGCTGATCGGTCGGCCGACAGCCTTCGCGACGCCGAGCGCCGTCGCCCCGCCGATCGCGCCGACGATATCGCCGGTGTTGTGAACCGCGCCGCCTTCCTTTGCGCCCGCCGCTCGAGTCAACTCGTTGGCGACCGCAGCACCGCCGCCAGCAGCCGCGGCCGTGGCGCCTTCCTTGGCGGCGAACTTCGCCGGGTTGATTGCCGCGGGCTCGACGAACATGCGCGCCAGGATCGGCAGATCGCGCGCCGCCTGCACACCCATCTTGCCGGCCTGCACGGCAGCGCCGACCGGCAACGCCGCCGCGCCGATCTCTTCGCCAACGCGGCCTAGACCGCGCTCGGTCATCGTCGACGGCGGGCGCACTTCGGGGATCGCCCCGAAGCCGCCGAGAATTTCGTCAATCGACTTCGAGCCCATGAAGGGTTTCTGGCTGACGGGCGCGCCGACGACCGACAGGCCGGCGTTGATCGCGTCCACAGGCAGGCCGACGATGTTTGCCACGCCACGCCGCATTCCGCGCGCCAGATACGCACCCTGATCGCCCGCAGCGGACAACGCGGCCGGCGCGCCCGTTACGGTATCTCGCAGCGTGTCGAGCCAGGTGCGCGCCGGCGGGGCAGCCGACTGCAGCGCCGTCAAGTCGGCCTGTGCCCGCGCTGGCATCGCCGCGGCTGCTGCTTCGGGTTGCGTCGAGCGCGCGACGTCCGACAGCGACGGTGCCGGCGGCGCGGACAGAATGCCCGCGACGTCCGCGTCCGTTGCGTCATCTGGCACCTGAATCGTGCGGCCTTCGAACTGGATCGTTCGGCTCATTGCGCCCGCCTGAGTTGACCGTCGGGGCCACGCTCCCACACTTCAGGCGTGGATGGCGCGGGTGCCGGCGTTGCGCCAGGCGTCGGCTGACCGATCGCAGCGGCTGCCGGCCGCACAGGCGCGAGAATGCCGCGCCGATCCGCGATCGTACGGTCCAGCTGATCCAGCGTGGCGATCGTCTTCGCCGTGTTGGCCGTCCAGCCGCCAGCGCCGAGCGCCTTTGCAACCTGCTCGTAGCGGTCGTTCGATATCCTGCCGTTCGGGTCGAGCACCTTTGCCACTTGCGCGGTCAGCAGGGTTTCGAGCATGTGAACGGCCGGGATGTTCGGGTCGAAATTCGAGAACTTCTGCGCGACGGCCGGATCGACCCGACCCGCAGCGATGTCTTCCTTGACCTTGTTCATGTTGACGTTGAACAGCTGGCCGACTTCGCCGCCAGCCTGAATGACGTCCTGCACCGTACCGCGGATGTTGCCGGCGAGGCCGTTCACGGCGGGGTTCTTCGACACGATGTTGCGCAGCGCTTTCGACGTCTGTTCGGTCGTCGTCAGGTCGAGCAACTGTTGATCGATGCTGTTCTTGGCGGTCGTACCGAGCCCGGTCTGATCCTTGTCGCCCTGCAGGTTCGCCGTGTAGGTCTGGCTGCCGGCCGGCAATTCCGCGCCGGTTTGCGTGTCTTTCCAACGGCCCGTCTCTTTGTCGAGCGAAGCCGTACCGACGGCCCCGCCGGGCGCTTTGTAGTTCGCGATCTGCGGCTGCCGCTTGTCTTCGACGTAGGCTTCTTTTCCTACGGCGTCGGGCGTGAACGCGACCGTCGGATTGCCGCTGGGGCCAACGACATTCGTCGTCCCGACGCCCTGCATGGCGACCGCCCGCTGTTCGTTCTGCGGCAACTGGCCGATGATGGCGCCCTTCATTTCGCTGTCGGTCAGCGGCTTCGCCGCACCCTTGATGACTTCGCCGGTCGGCGTCGTAACGGTCTGGCCTTGATTCGCCGTGATGTTGCCGCGGAACATGGCAGGCAAGCCGGTGGCCGCTTGCGTCTGCGCCGGCAGCACTGCGGTCTGGCCGTCGCCGAGAACGACCGGCGTCGCGTAGGTTCGCGCGAGCGCACCGGCGTTGTTGATACTGGCGACAGCAGAGGCCGACGACGCGGTGACGTCGGCATTGCGCCGCGTGGTCGCGTTGTTCTGGTCCTGCGCGTAGAAACTCTGAATCGGCGTGTAGTTGCCGACCGCGATATTCTTGCGGTCGAAATTCGGATCGCTCGGATTGTTGAACAGTTCCGACAGCCGGGACGCTTTTTCGCGCTCGGTATTGGCCCGCGTATAGCCGTAGACGTCCGCTCCGGTCGGCGTCGCGAACGCGCCGGCCAGGTTGTCGAACGCTGAAGCGAGCGCCGGATCGTTGTAGAGGCCGTTTCGCCTAACTGCCATGTGTCACCCGTACCTCAAAAACGGCGCGGCGCCGGTCGAAAAGACGTTAGCGAGCGGCGTCGGCCCCGTCTGCGCGATCGGCGGCAGAATGTTCATCGGCGCGCCCAGGACGCCAGTCGTCGCGGCGGCCGGTGCGAACTGTCCCGCCAACGACGACGTAAGCGCGACCTTACCGAGCCCACCCGTGAGATCGGCGAAAAACTTGTAATCGTTGCCGGCGCGGTTCGCGTTGTCGAGTTCAAGCTGCTCGACCGACGACGAACCCTTCTTGAAGTTGCCGATCTGGCCGACGTCCTGCGTGTCGCCGGCGACGTCGCGGCCGATCCCGCCGAACGACGTGCCGAACGCGCGCAACTTGCCGAGCTTGTCGGCCTGGTTGTCGACGAACATGTGCGCGATGTCGCCCCTGTGGCCGATCTCACGCTGCACCAGATCGGATGCCGCGGGCGGCAACGGCGCTTGCGTAAAAGGCGTGTTCGGCGTGGCGACATTGGTCCGGAAATAGTCGGAAAGCTGGTTGCCGGTGTTCGCGAGCGTCTGGTCATAATTGGCGTACCGGCCGAGCGATTTGTCGGTGATCGCCTTGCCTTCTGCATCGAACCCGGCCTGTCGCCCGCGCTCTGCACTGATGACGCCGTTGCGCGCCTCGTTGACCGAGTTGTTCGCAGCGCTGTTCAGGAACATCGACGCGAGTGTCGAACCGCCGCCGAGAAGTAAGCCGGTGATCGGGTCCATCACGTCACCTTTATCGAACTGTTGGACGGCGCGAACAGGCCGGTGTTGAACGGCGCCTTCACGACGCCGTTGCTGTAATATTGCGCGCGTTCAGCGGCGGCCTGCGTGCCGAGCGCGCCGGTGAAGTTCGAGAACAACTGCCCGAGTGGGCTATATTGCTGCGGCGCCGACAGCGCCGTCGCACGGGCCAGCGCGTCGTTCGCCGCGAGCGTTGAATCGCCGGTCGTGTTCAATTGGCTGATAAGATCGGACTTCGCGCCGGCAACGGCGTTGCGCGCGTTCTGTTCGGTCGTCAGCGCCGTATCGGCGATGCCTTGGCGCGCTGCGCCTTCATCCTTCGCGAGCTGGCCTTCCTTGCTGGCGCGGGTCGAACTGTCAAGCAGCCGCGATCGATCGAGTGCGAACGTCAGCTTCCGGCGCGCATCGGCAAGCTGGTCTTCAAGCTGCGGCGTCGCGAAATTCTGATAATCCTGCCGACGCTGCTTGAAGAAATCGTCCGTGAAGCCACCGAACGTGTTGCCGGCAAGCGGATCGGGGGTCGCCGGGGCTTCGGCCTGCCCCGGGACTTTGAAGCCGAGCGGGTTTGTCGTGGTCGACGTGTCGGCAGGGATCGGCGTGCCGTCGAAGACAGCCTTGATCCTGGCCGTGCCGGAACGAATGCGCGACTGCCGGGCCTGCTCGTCAGAGCGTGCCTGCGCCGCATTCGCGGCTGCCGCGTCGTCACCGCCCTTTTTTGCCATGCGCGCCCCGCTTGCGTCTGACGAACGTACCGACCGGCTCGAAGCCAAAATGGCCCATCAGGCGGGTCGTGCGTTCAGTCGTCAGATTGTTGTCATTGCCGCCGGTGCTCTCGACCGCTCCTAGCTGGTCGCTCCACCGGCAAAATTCGGCATACAACAGCGCGGCGGCCCGAGTGCCGCGTTTATCGGGACGAACGAATGTACCACACAAAGTCGTATAAATGCCATCGGCAAAATCGTAGCTCGAGATCGACGCCTGCATGACCCCGACGACCTCGCCCGCCTGGTCGGCGAAAAAGAACGTCGGGTGTGCCGTCTTGAGATAACGCTGGAACGTCTCGCGCGCCCGTTCTTCGCTGAAGACCTGATCGGGGTAGCTCTCGGCCAGCATGAGCCGAGCCAGACCGACAAAAAGGTCTTCCTCGTCGGGCATGGCGAGACGGACGATCACTTGCCGCCCTCGAAATGGATGGCCGCCGCGGCGATCTTCTTCGCGCCGGAACCGACGCCTTTAAATCGCAAGCTAACGTGCGTGGCGCTGTGCTCCCACGGCAGGGTGTCGCCGTTGTAGGTCGTTTTCGTGACGATACCGACCTTGTCTGACGCGGCCTGGTCGGTCGATTCGAGCGCCACCCGAACTTCCCAACTGCCTTCACAGGCCACGTCGATCGCCTTGAAGTCCTTCGATACAGCCGGACTGTCTGCGTCGAGATAAGGCACCCATAGTTCAGGCTCCGTCGCGTCATAAACCGGGCTGGCGCCAAGCCCGCCGAACACCTTGATCGCGTCGCCAGAGCGCAGATAAACCTTCTTGTTGAACACCACGGCGTCGTCGATATCGAACGCCTCGCCGTTGATCGCCGGCGTGTAGGTGCTCCACGCGCTGATCTTCGAGCCCGCGAAGAAGCTCAACACGAAAATCTCGTCGGCGAAAATGAGCCAGAATCGGCCTGCTGTCGGTTCGATCAGGCCGATTACGCGGCTGCGTTCCAGTGTCGATAGCGTCGCCAGTTTGGCGACGATCAGCGTGTCGATCGGGATGCCGACGTCGGTCGTCGAAGCCGCGGTCGAAGCATCGCGCGAACGCAGCGAGCGCACCCCGCTCTCGTCAAGGTAAAACAGATCGCTGTCGCCGAAATTCGTCACGGACCGCGGGCTGCGGGTGCCGGTGTTCGGCAGCACCTGCGCCGGCTTGTTGAGATCCGGGTCGGGGTCGACGTACCAGATTTGAATCACGCGGGCCGCCAGCACGGCGATGTACTGCAGGTACTTCGCGATGGCCTGCAGCGCTTCCGATCCGGCGTATTCGGTCGACATGTCGATGAAGCCGGCGCCGACATTCAGCGGCTCTGTCGCCTCTGTCTGAAAGCCGGTCGGCCGCCTGATGCCGGAAAAATTCAAGAACTCTTGATTGGCGACGTAGACCTTCGACCCGACGGTCTTCGCGAAGCTGCCGGATTGAAAGACGTTGCCCGGCGCGAGCCCGTTCGCGAGCACGACGCCGACACTCGGCGTCACCACCATGCCGTTCGCCAACGTGAACGCGACCGCGTAGCCGTTCGACCCCGTACCGGGATTGGCGGCCAGCAGGTTCACTTTATTGTCGACAACCGACGCCGTGTAATCCGGCACGCTGGCGTAGGTGTTGATCGAATCGGCGATGGCCTGCGCCGTCGCCGCATTGCTGGTCGTCCAGTCGACCGCTGCGGCCAGGATCGACACACCGTTGACCGTCAAGTCCGTGAGCGACGAATAGACCGCGTCGGCGCCGCCGGCGAATGCCGTGATGGCGGTAATGGACGTGTCACCGTTCAGCGTAACGACGGGCGAAAGACCGTTCACAGCCGGGCCCGTGGCTGTCGCTACGATCGTGACGACGGCGCCGAGCGACGTCGCGGTGTATTCCGGCACTGACGAATAGCTGTTGACCGCTGAAGCGACCGCAGCGGCCGACGTCGTGTTATCGCCGGTGTGCTGAACGGGCGCACCGATGATCGACACGCCGTTGACCTTGATATCGCCGAACGTGTTGACGATGCTCGCCGAGCCGCCGTTGATCGTGAACGACCCCGACGCGTGCGTAGCTGGCTGCAGCCCGCCGCCCGTCACGGTGAACGAAACGCGCGCCCGACCGTCCTGCCAGTCCGCGATCCGCGTGCCGTCGTAGAAGTGGTAGATCGTACCGTCGCCGAACTCGGCGACGACATAGATTTTCTTCTGGTACAGGTCGAAATTCAAAATCCGGGTCAGCGGCGTCGTGCCGTCCGGGTGCTGCAGACGTTGATACGTCACGCCGCGCGGCATCGTCGGTGCAGCGCCATCGCCAAACACGTAAAGGCCGGAATTGTCGAACGCCAGGCCGATCGTCTGCGCTGCCGGCAGGGTGTAGGCATCCACAAAGGCGGGTCGCTGCTCGAACTCGCCGCCGCGCGTGATATGACCATCGTTGGCGCGGATCGCCGAGCCACCAGGAAGCGCTTCAGCCATCCTGCGTGTGTCGAGGCCGCCTTTGATGTCGCGAAGCCAGATCGTACCCATCAGCTCGGCGGCCTGTACTGCCCAACGAACATGCGCCGCGGCGGCTCGCAGCGACCGATGCCGAACATTTTGAACTGCCGGCGCGGCGTCAGGTGCGCCTTCAGTTTCGCCAGGCGGCGGTTCGCCAGGTTCAACGCGAACTTGCCGTGTTTGCTTTCCGGGTCGAGCTTCGCGGCGGCGTAGAGATAGACAAGCTGGCTGTCGAGATCCGCGCGATGCGCGTCGTCGACGAGCGGGTTCAGCCGCCTGATCCCCGTGACTTTGAAATAGCCCTCGAGATCGTCCGCGGTGCCGTTCGTGTCGGGAATCGGCCACACTTCGACCTGTTCGTTCTCGCCGATGCGCCAGCGACGAACGGGCCACGATCGTTGGTCAAGCTCGGTATCGTGCGAAGCATAGTGCCCGGGGTCGATGCCGGCATCCAACTCGCGCCACACGCCGCCATCCTTGACCTCGATCCGCTCGATGCGGTCGATATCGAAGTCGGCGCCGACGTCGTACAGGAACTGCCCGGCCTGAAGCTGGTAGTTCTTGCGCGTCCGCAGGTGCGGCCATGTGAAGTCATCCCACAGCCACTCTTGCGTGGACTGTAGCGCTTTGACCTGTTTGTCGCGGACCTGGTTGTTGTGCGCCGGGTTCAGGGAAAGATGAAGCTCGGCGCGCAGATCGTCCAGCAGTTTAACTAGCGTCGATCCACGCGCCATCGCTCAAGCACCTTTCAGCCGAACAGGTTCGTATCGCCTTCCGGCTTGCCGCCGTCGGTTTCGCCGATACCATCGTTGATATCGTCGCCGACGCCTTCGTCCGCTTCCTGCGCTTCAGTCTGCGCCTCGATCTCTGCCGGAGCTTCGGCCACTGCCGGCGACGGAGACTTCGCGCTCAAGCGCCCGGTCGCCTTGAAGAAGCTATCGTCCAGCTCGAGTTCGTCGAGCGTTTCGAACACGCGAGCCGCGACGCCGGGAAACATCGTTTCGACGATCGGCGTCTGCGTGTTGGGGACTTTGGCGCCGCCATAGATGGCGCCGAGCCGTGCGCGCTCTTCGCGGTTCGACCGCTTCACGTCGCCGATCGGTTCGATGTCGTTGACGGACTCGTCGCCGTGGATGGCGCGCAGCACGGCGATCTCGGCAGCCGTAACAGCGAATTTCGGGATGGTGTTGCCGTTGTCGCCTCCGAGCGACAGCATGATATTGGCGATCTGCATGGTAACTCCGGGTCAGGTGGGTTTGCGGTTGGCGAGACGCGGCCCGTAGGCCGCGCCTCTATATGAGCAGGCCGTAGCCCGCCCTGTTAAATGACGCCGTCGGCGGACTTCGTCTTGCGGATGCGGATGTTCAGGAAGCCGCTGCCTTCTGCGAACGCGGTGACACTCGCCGCTTCGACCGAGAGCGTGCTTTCCGGCGTCAACGTGTTGTTGGCGGTGATATCCGACCCCATCGCGATAGCCTTGCCGAGAGGCGTGGCAGCGGCCGACGTCAGAGCGATCGTGCCGCCCGTGACGTTGGTGGTGTCGATTTCGAGGTTCAGCGTCGCCAGCTTCGAGCCGGTCGTGACCGGCTGCGTGACGACGTACTCCCAATACTCGATCTTGCCGTAGACACCCGGCCGGATGTCGGTCACGACGTCGCCTGCGCCGGTAATGGCGGCAAGGAACACCGGGATCTGCAGCATGATGACGTCGTTGCCGTCCTGCTGATCGACGTTCAGTTCGACTTTCGTGCCGATCGGCCAGGTGGCGCCCGTGCTGTTGGTCAGCGTAATCAGCGACGCACCGAACGACATCGAAATCTTCGAGTCGGATTCGAGATACTTGTCGTTGTCGTTCAGCATCACGTAGCTGCCGGTGCCTTTCAGGCCAGCAGTGAACGACTTCTGCGAAGTGCCGGACGGATACGCGAGATCGACGGTGGCCGAGTTCGCGACTGCGGCGCCGAGAGTGATCGAGGTACGGCCCGATCGGTTAATCAACTGAGACATTTCGGTGTTCCTTGCTCTAACGAGCTTGAATTTGCGGAAGCGGGCGCCGAAGCGCCCGCCGATGTATCACGACGTCTTACGCGATATCATACACCGCAGACGTGTTCAGCTGCTTCGCGACCAGCACGCCGGTCATCGAAAGACCGTTGTACATGACCATGCGGTCATACGGCCGTGCCGGGTTGTGCTTCTTCATGCGGTTGCCGTCCATGTAGAGCAGCCGCAGGCCGGTCTTGCTCATGTCGATGACGTACATACGCTTCGCCAGGCTGAGATCGTCGAGCGTCGGGTCCCACTCGATCGGGGTACCCTTCCATTCGAGGCTGCCCTGCGAACCGTCGACCGTGCCTTTCAGGCCGGTCATGGTGTAGTAGCCGTTCGCGCGCATTTCCTTCCGGTAGCCCGCAATGAAGTCCGAGCCGGCGAACAGCTTGTACTTCGTCGTGCCCTTGCGGTACTTCGAAAGCTGCAGCCACTCCTTCTCGAGAAACTCGATCAGAGCGCCGCCGCTGGCGGTGTTGACGGTGATCGCACCTTGGAAGCCCGCGATGCCGTTCGCCACGGTCGCAGCGCGGTTGCGCCACCACGAGTTCGCCACGCGCGACAGGCTGCCGGTCGAGCCGACGGTCGGCGAATCGAGGATGATCGACTGAATGCCGGCGATGGCCTTCGCGTCGGTCGAACCGTCACCGTGGATCAGCCGATCCAGGCTGAAGGCGTAGTCCTCGCCGAGAATTTCGTTCTTCTCGTCGAGCAGGTTCGCCAACGCGTGCTCTTCGCGGCCGTCCATCGCGTTCGTCGACTGATCGGCGCCGTCTTCGGTCACGTTGATGCCATCGACCTTCAGCTCGGTCATGGTGACAACGGTGCCCATGAAGTGCTCACGCCACTGGAACTTGGCGCGCTTGGTGCCGGTCGGGTTGTAGTAGGAAAGCTGGTCGTCGCCGCTGTAGCCCGCCAGCGTGCCGCCGCCCTGCCCCGCCTTGACGGCGAAGCTGACGTAGTCCTTGCCACCGTTGAACTTGCCGGCCGCGGCGTTGAACGCCTGCAACATCGGCTTGTTCGTGATGTTCTGCGCCCAAACCTTACCCTTGTCGATGTAGTTTTCGAGCGCAGCGTTGTTGATATTCGCGATTTCGTCGGCAGTGAAAGCCATCGTTCAAAACCCTGATGTTTAGCCCGTCGCCTGCCGCCGATTGGCCCGAACGATGTCGAGCGTGTTCTGCGGTTTTTCGCGTTGGGCCGATCCAGTGACTGTGCCGCCTGTCACGGGCTTGATCGCGGGTCGCTTCTGCTGCGGGCTCGGTACGGCTGCCGGCGCCTTGAACGTCTTGTTCACGGCGTCATAGGCCTTTTTGAGCTGCGCCTGAACGCCGGCCTTGTCTTTAGGCTTGCCTTCAGTCTGCTGAAGATACGCGACTTCCCGTTGAAGCAGCGGATACTTGGCTTCGAAATTCGGGTCTTTCGCCTTCCGGTCGCTCTCCCAAGCCATCGCCGTAGAAACGAGTTCCTGTACGGCGGCCGTTGTCGTCTGTCGCTGACGACGCTGGTCCTCGAATCCTTGGCGCGCCTCGTGCGAAGTTGCCTTCGCGCGCTCGCGGGCCAATTCCATGCCGATATCGACGGTGATCTCGCCTTTATCGACGCGGGCCTTGATATCTTCCGGCATCACTTCGCCGGCGCGAGTCAAGAGATCCTGAAGCCACGGCTTCAATTCCGCAAAGGCGCCAGGCGCATCGATCTTCGCTCGCGCGAAGGTGTGCAACGCGTTGGCAGCCTCTTCGGAAGTCAGATTGTTTTCGTCGAGATAGCTCTGGATGTTGTTGAAGCGTCCAGCGTCTTCACGAAACGAATCTCGCTGGCGAACCAGCGTCTGAAACCGAGGGTGCTTGTGGAACGGAACATCCGAGAAGTTCTCGTCGTCCGGTCCGGTCGGGAGAGGCTTGCCGTCAGGCCCAAGAGCCGGTTCGGTGCCATCGGCTGACGAGGCCGCCGCTTCGGGCTCTACTCGGTCTTTGACCACGTCGCGAACGACGCCAAGCAGGCCTTCATCGTTATCGTCGGTTTGCGCGGCGGATGATTCCGCGACTGCGCCGTCGACGTCGTTGCCGATCGTCTCAAGCGCTGCATCCGGGTTTTGGCTGGTGGACGATTCCAGCTCTTCGATATCGTCCGTTTGGTTAGTCAGAGGCATACATATCCCTATGTTGCAGTGGTGTTTGTATCTTGTGTATGTCGTAATATCAAGCCATTTGGTACATAAAGCCTAAACGCGGTTGTTGCCGAGCGGCGCTTCGCTGCCCGGCTGGACTTCAGACGGGCCTTTCGCCGCGTTGTTTTTGCCCTCGCCGCCCTGCGCGGCCGGGTCGTTAACGGCGCCCGCGGCGCTCGGCTGCGCCGTCTGGTTCATCGACGCAATCGACGGGATGCCTTCCGCCACCGCGTCGGTAAGGTCCATCTTGTCGTCTAGCCGGCGCAGCGTTTCCCGGGCCAGCCAAAGCGGCTTGATCGAGCCCATCTGAATCAAGAGCGGCAGCATTTCCTTCCAGTTCTTGATCTCGAACGCCTGGTTGGGCTTGCCCATCGAACCGGCTTCGATTTCGAGGAAGACTTCGCCCGCGATGTCCGCAAGCGACAAATGCGGCCACACCGCGCCGGGGCCGGCTTGCGCCTTGACCGTCTCTTCCGACATTTCGCGAAGCAGGATCTGGCCGGCTGCGCGAGCGACGATCGTCATGAACCCGTCCAGATCGTCAATGCTTGAGCCGTCGGCTGTGTTCGTGGTGCCGGCCGAAATGGCGACTTCGGTCGCGCTCGAATTGGACGTGCCGCCGAGCTGCGCTTCCTGCGCGCCGACGACGATCTGCGCATCCGCGAACGTCTCGTTGGTATCGTAAAGGTTCGGATCGACCCCGGGCACCGGCATCGACTGAAACACGTCGGCCATCTTCGTTGCCGGATCGACATTCAAGCCGATGACGTCGAACGGCTTCATCTTTTTGAGCCGTTCCTGGTCTTCTTCCTCGATCGCGCCGTTCGGGAACACCCAACGCGGGCGCGCAGCTTCGCGGTGCTCGCGCTTGCCCTGGCGCGACCTGTTGTGCTCGTTTTGCATGTCGCGCAACAGATAGACGTCTGACGGCGGATAAAGATCGTCTTCGTTCTCGACCTCGTTGAAGGTCAGCGCGTAGACGGGCCAGAAGTCCTCGACGAACACGTCCGGCGGCGCCGGTTCGCGCAGCCATTTGTGATAGCCTTCGGCGACGTAATAGACGAGCCCGCTCGGCTTGTCGTAGTGCTTCCACACACGAACAAGGCCCTCGCCGGGCTTGACGCTGCTGTGCTGACCGTCCTCGTCGAATGTCTCGCCAGCGATGTTCGCCGTCTCCTTGCCTTCGGCGTTGAACTTTGCGCAGTCCTTCAGGTCGACGCCGTCGAACAATTCGCGGACTTCGCCGAGCGTGTACTCGTACTCGACCGTAATGTGCCGCGCGCCGATGAAGCCGACGAGCGTCTTCGTCAGCATGTCCGGAATGACTTTGGTCGAGCGCGGCCAATCGAAGATCAGGCCTTCACGAACCAAAATTTCCGGCTCGGCTTCGAGCGAAGCGATCGACGCCTGCAGTTCCGCCATTTCGGCGTCGGTGCTCTCGATCTCTCCGGACGCGACGTCTTCCGACAGCCGCGCCAGGTGATCGAGCCGAACCTTGGAATCGGCAAGATGGTCGGACAGCCCCGGGCGCGGGCCGTATTCCCGCTGAAAGCCAAGCTCGACATAGCCGACGCCAGTCGTGCAGGTCCGCCGCACGAGCTGCTTCGCCGCAGTCTTGAAGTCGACCGGCTTCTGCTCGCGCAAGGCCTTGGCGTACAGGATCTCTAGCGTCTTGCCGATTTTGTCGATCTGCTTCCGACGTTCCATACCCTGCTGAAAATCGGTCAGCAGTTCGTTCGCGGCGACCGCTTCCGGCGACGGCTGGTAGGGCTGCATGATCGGGTCGTCGAGCGGCGGGCCGCCGTTATGCCCGAGCAGGCCGGACGTCACGAACGGGTCTTGCGGCACGGAAGCAGCCGCGGCGACAACGGTCTGCTGCGCCTGCATGTGCGCGGCTTCGGCCATCGCATTCTGCTGCATCGCTTGCATTGCGAGCACGATCGACTGCGGGTCTTCATCCCACACGGCGAAGTCCAGCCGCTCGGCGCGTTTCGCCGTCGCTTTCGGGTTCTTCGCGTACAGCGTCGCCGTCTTCTGCTTGACGTGCCGGCCGGCGATATTGGCCTTGTAGTTGGTTTCGCTCCACGTCTCTTCGCGGCCGTACATCGCGACGAACATGTCTCGACGCATCCGCTTGAACGCCTTCGCGTGGAACGCCTTGTCGGCCTTGATCGTCTTGATGATCTTGGTGACGTGCGCCTTCAGCGCCTGGTCGGCGTCTTCCGTCTCTGGCGTTTCGTCCGGCTTCGGCGACCCGTCCTGTTCCATCGCGGGCAAGTCGGTATCGTCGGGGACGACGTTGGTCAGAGGCGCTTGTTCATCGAATGCCATCTTCAGAAGCCCCCGGCCGCTACTTCAGCGGCCTTTTCCTTTGCCCACTTGTCCGTCATCTTCAACCAGTTCAGCGACCCGAACGGCGGTTGTTTCGGTCCGCGCTCACTCGCCGGCGTGCCCGGCTTGAACTGGCTCTGCAGGCCGAGCCCGATGTAAGCCAGTGCGTCTACGAAATCGTCATGGTTGCCGTTCGGAAAGGCGAGCATTTCGTTGATCGCCCGCTCGGTCCAGACCGCCTTCCGGGGGAAGTACACCTTACCCATCGCGACACGCGCTGCGATCGATTGCGCTCGCTGCTCCTTGTCGGTGGCAGGCGTCACTTCCACGATGTTGATGTAGGTGCTCGTCTCGACCATACGCTTGCGCAAAAACGGGCCGATAGACTTCGATATGTGACCGCGTTCAGCCCACCACAGCAACGGACGCGTGTTGCCGCCTGCCATCGTCAACATTGCCTCTACTGCAACGTTCGTCGGCATCCGGCGCCAGTCGCAATCGACGATGTAGATGTTGCTCTGTCGGTCGACGGCCACCTTGATAAAACACGACGGATCGTTGCGTTGCGACGTTCCGACGGCGTGATCGCTCGCGGCGTAGTAGCGCAGTTCTTCCGGCAGCGTGTCGTAGTATTGAATCGTCTCGCGCCGGAAAAGAACGCCGTCGGCGACCGTCGGCCGCTGCTGCGTCAGTGCGGCGAAACCGAGCGGGTCGCGACGCTGGTTAGCCAGGTGATAATCGAGATTGTAGCGCTCGGGCCACAGCGGCTCGCCCGGCGGCCTTCCGAGCGGGTCGTCTTCTTCCGCCAGCCCCGGCAGTCTGATGATCTTCCACGACTTCGCTTCTTCGGCGTTGTAGTGCGCGTTTTCAGGGTCCGTCAGCCGGCCGATGATGTCGTCGCTATGCCAGCGCGTCATCGTAATGATCGTCAGGCGTTTGCCCATGCGGCGGTATAGCGCGACCTTGACGAGCCAGTCCCACGCCTGGTCGCGAATCGCCTGCGAGCGCGCTTCGTTCGCGTCCTTGTAGAGATCGTCGACAAGCAGCAAATGCGCGCCGCGGCCGTTGATCTGACCGCCGCGGCCCGCGAAAATCATCCGCCCGCCGACGTCGGTCTGAATGTTGTCTTTCGCGTTGCCGCCCCGTCGCAGCTTGTGACTCGGAAACACCTGCTTGTGCTGCGGCGAATGAATGATCGCGCGAACGTCGGCGCCGAAATCCCCGGCCAGGTCGTCACCCGCCGCCGCAACGATGATATCGTGTTCCGGATGATTGCCGCTGTACTGCGCCGCCAGGCGCTTCGTCGCCATTTCAGTTTTGCCGTGGCGAGGCGGCATACAGAAAATGAGCTGCGTGCAGACACGGCCGTCGTCGAATGTCAGTTCGCCGGCGAGAAACTTGTCGAGCACCGCGGCAATCTCGCGATGAAAGCGTGCGTCCTCATACCGTGACCGCGACAGATCGTTGATCGCTTCCGGGTCAGGCATGGTGAATTTCGTGTATGTAAGCAGGCTACTGCGGGCCGCCATCGCCGTAGACTGCCGCTTCAGCGCAGCCACATGACGCCGCAAAGCGACAGCTTCGGCGTCCTGGTGCGCGGGGTCGATGAAATCGAAACGCTTGCCCGTTCGCGGGTTGATGGCGTTAGGTGCTGGCATTGGTCAATATCGCATGTTCCATGCGCGCAAGCCGGGTATCGAGTTTGTCGAACTGCGCATTGACGTCGGTTTTCAAATCTCCCATCGACGCGTAGTAGCTGTCGCGGCGCATGTACGTTTCGGCGGCCACCGCGCGGGCCGTTAGGGCCTCCAATTCTTGCTTGTGCATCATGTCTTTGATCGCTTGAACCGCGGTGCCGATGTTGCCTTCGCTGGTGTCGTGCCGCAGAAACACGTCTTTCCGAAGTTGCGCCACTTCAACGTCGACATACCGCTTCATGTCAGCCTGCGATGTAGCCGCGCGATTACCCCCACCCCAAACGCGGTCGAACACGTTGAAGGCAAACAAAGCCCCGGATATGCACAAAGCAGCAAAGCCGTAGTCCATCATTTTGCGCCGTAGCTCTTTCGAACTTCCTCGTACCAGCTACGGAAGCGCGTGATCGTTGAAGCGTTCTGTCTGCGCGCCGCGCGCTCGCGCGCCGCAATGGCGAGTTGGTCTTCGCCGGTTTTCGGGTCCGGCACGGCGGCAGGACGCGCGAAGCCGGGCGTCGCCGGCAGGTCGCGCTCGATCGGCTCCCTGCCCGCGCTAGCGCAACCGGAGACGATCAGGCTCAGTGAGAGTACAGCGAGCAGCGGCCGGGCGCTTCGCCAGTTCCTCTTCGAGTTTGCGCTGAAATTCGTCATCCTTTTTCCGATCTTTGTCCTGCTCGATCTGGTTCCGCTCGTCCGCTTTTGCCGATAGCTCGCCGATACGGGCGTCCCGCTTTCGGATCTCGATCTCGCGCTGCTTGGCGGCGAACTCACACTTCCGGCTCGCGGCGTTGTAGCCCTGCTGTCGAAGTCCGAGAGCGAAGCCGCCCGCGACGAGGCCGATCAGCGCGTACTTGCCCGCCGCCGAGCCAAAAAATGCGATCAGCTTCAGGACAATCGTCATCGCAACAGCCGCCCGGTTTTGAAGGATTCAACTACGGTCGTGTCGGACTTGCGCGTGCCGACCCAAATCGCCACGGCTGCGCCGGCCGCGACGACGAACCAAAGCCAGCCGGGCACGTCGACAAAGAAGTCCATGACGGGGTCGACGTAGGTCGCCTTCGCGTCAGGGAACCTGTCCATCGCACCGCTGATGCCCGCACCGATGACCGACGGAATGGCGACAATCTTCGCCCACAGCCGGGTCCACCAATTTTGTTTGATCGTGTCGTTGACCGGCGCCAGGTCTTTCACGGTGGCGTTCGTCCGCGTGTCTTTCATCGGCCGCTGCCAGCCCTCACTCAAATCCTTGTCGAGCTGGTTCAGCAGCGCGTCGTCGATTTCCGCCGGGCCCGACATGCCCCGGTCGAGCTTGTAGGCGGCGATCGCGGCGACGGTGCGCCCGCCCCATTCCTCGTCGAGCATTCCGAACTCGTGGTAGCCGAGCGCGTCGAGTTTCTTTTTCGTCGCGACGATCAGCGCGCCGTCCGGCCCTATCGGGGCGTCGGGGAGTTCTTCGGGCGCTTCTTTCTCGCCGTAGTCGGCGAGTGCCTTCTTGGCCCTCACTAGGAACGCGCGGCACTCTTTGAGGCCGTTGTCGCCGCCATTGATGACTTCGCGGACGGCCGCCACGTCGTCGCGATCGGCTGCGGCGTTGCAGCGACCATCTTGCGACCATTCGAGATAGGCCGCCGTGAAGGCACTGTCGGGGTTGTGCAGTAGTTCCGGGTGCGCAACCAGCGGCAGGCCGGTCTTCTTTTCCATCGCCGCGTAGTTGCTCTTGCCCGTCGCCTGCATCATACCGCCACCGCGGTAAAGCCAGCCATCATTCGAACCTGTGTTGCCGAACTCGCGCATTTTCTTCGGATTGCCGACGCCGTAAACCCGATTGAACAGGACCGGCCCGCGCTTCGGCACGGGCAGCGCGGCAATCTCGGCGGCCTCTTCGGGTCCGACCTTGGCGCTGTGCCTGATGGGACCGAATATCTCGACGATCCGCTTCGCCGAGTACGCGCCGCTCTCTTCGAGAATCTGCAGGCCGCCAGTCTCGGTCATGATCTGCGCGAGGAAGTGCGCGGCACGCAGTTTAGTGGTCAGCTTCGCCTTCGCGACGGCAGTCGGCCAGCCGCGCGCAATCGCAGCCGCGAGCGCGGGCTTCGCGCCCGGGCCTGCGATCTGCTTTAATTGCGCAATGCTGACGGCAGTCATTGTCTCGCTCCGTATCTCGCTATTTCATACCCGAATTACGGCTTTTTGGCTAATATTTGATGCAAGCCAGCTTCGTGACGTTCCGCGGACGGGTTTCGGATGACGCGCCAGTGCTCGCGTCGCCGCTCGTTCTAGAGCCGTTCGTACCGCCCCTGACCGAGCCGGCAGTGACATCCGAAACCAGGCCGTCTTCCTGCATCGCTGTCGTATTGTGGGTATGGGATTTCAACGCGTCGGCCTGAACGGTGCCGATCACCCGCCCGGCGTCGCGGCCTCGCCCGTCATCCCAATGCCGAATGAACTCGCCGCGGCTGTCAGGAAGCCGAAAAGTGGTCGACAGATCGCCCGTGGAGAAAGCGCCGGACGACGTGCTGGACCAAACAGCTTCAGATACGATATTGCCCGAAGCGTTGGCATAATACCACAGCGCGGGATACGTCGCGCGGGACAAAAGCGCGCCGTTCTCTTTCAGGAAACCCGCCGGCGCATTCGTGCCGTTGACCCATATCGTCGTGCCGACCGGCACGGTAGCCTGGCTCTCCCAAGCCGTCCACGCCAACGAGCCGGCGTTGTTGTAGCCGTGGCGTCTGAACGGCACGATGCTCGACGTCGACGTCCCGGCCGCAAACGGGTAAGCGATCTGTGTGATGTACAAATTGCTCATGGCGATGACTTGCACAAGCCAGTCGTTCACCCCACCACCGTAAATCGGCTGGTTGGCCAGAGAGAAGCCGTTATACCACCCGCTCTCTACGGCCTCATTCCAGTTCGTAAACGCGTTCTGCCCTGTTGTCGTCTTCGCCAGGCGGCCAGTCGCGGTCGAGCCGTCCCGCTTCATCGCCAGAATATTCGCCAGAGCGGTGTCGACATTGCCGAGCCCTGCCAGGTTGTTCGCCTTGGCGAGATAGAGCGACAAATCGATCGCGCCAGCCGAAGCCGCGGCCGCCGCAGCCTGCGTTGTCGCAACGCCCGCCTGCGTTGTGGCAATACCCGCTTGCGTCGTCGCGCTCGCGGCAGCGGCTTGCGCCGTCGATACGGCCGCAGCAACGAGCGCGCCGTTCGTCGGGTCGAACGTGAGCTGCAGGCCGAGTTCGAGGCTGTCGTAGGTGACAATTCCGTTCTGTAGCGCGCCGTCAGACCGTCGGACGTTCTTGATCGACGCAACCAGTTCGGCGACGGCGGTCGCAATGTTGGCCAGTTCGTTGTCGACCTGCGCAGCCGGCAGCGGCGACGTCGGGTTGTTCGCCTGAAAATTGCCGAAGCTGTAGGAGACTTCGTAGCCCGCCGGATCTGCCATTATACGAACACTCCCGCCGCCTGCATGTTGTTGTAGTTTGCCGTCGCCATGACGAGCCCGCCGGCGTTGTCGGGATGAGTCCCGTCCGTTCGCGTGATCGCGGTACTGTCGATATCGCCGCCGTAGTAAGTGTTGACGCCGTTTATGAGTGACGTCTGCGCGGACCGGATCGCGTTCGACGTCTGCCCCGCCAGGCTCTCGTGGCAGATCATGACCTTGCCGTCGAAGCCTGTGGCGAACACTTTCGACAGGAACTTCGTTCCCGCGGCGGCGAAGACAGCCTGTGACGTGCCGTCGACATAGTCGCGCGTCCCGTCCGAGAGGATCATCATCATCGTCAGGTTCGGCGTACCGGGCACGATGCCGCGGGACGCAAGGCGCCGCATGGCGACAGGGAAACGATCGGCGTAAAGCCCGTCGTCGTTACCATGCGACTCCATGTTCGTGTTGCCGATCGAGAGCGAGTAGATGATGACGCGATCGAACTTCCCGTTCGCGATCAGCATGTCGGCCAGCAGCACCAGCGCGTTACCGGGGCCGAGCGTCGGCGCAAGCGACAGCGCGTAGGTCGTGCCGAGCAGAGGCCCCACGATATCGTAGAAGCCGCCGTCGTGGACGTTGGCGTTGTCGATATTCGCAGCGTTGGCCGGCACGACAAGCGTCGGCATGACGCTGCTGTAGAACGATTGCCCGACGCCGAAGAGAATGCCGGTTCGCTGTGCGGGGTTGATGACTTGCGAACGTCGCTGACGCCCGGTCGTGTTCCGATAGCTGTGAATGCCGTTATGGATGTTGCCCGCGATCGTGACGGTGTCCGACAGCAGAAACGGATCTGGCAGCCCTGCGCCCGCGATCATTGTGCTACATCGCCATCAGATAGCCGACACCCGCCGACGACACCGTACCGCCAAGGTTGAATGTCGAAGCGTTGGTCCCGTCCGCGTTCTCCATACCGCATATAAAATGCGCACCGGGCGCCGGGCTCGAAACCTTGAACGGCACAGGGCAGCCTGAGATAATCGTCGTCGCGGCGTTATTGGAGAACGGCACGTTGTTCGAAGGCACCGATGTCGAATCGTAGCCGAGCCCGAGCCTGGCGACGGCCCCGCTGACGGCAACGAGCTGGATCACGTTCTGGTAATCCGCGATCAGCGGCGCGTCGCCGCCGGTAACGAACTGGATCATGTTGATCGCGCTGGCGCGTGCCAGGCGCCAGGTGGCCGAACTGCGGGTGTACGAAACGCCGTTGTCGATAACCGTACCGGCGACCGGCTTCTGGTTGTAGGCGTTCCACACGTTGAACGCGCCAGCGACGCCGAACGTCGGATAGATGAAATCAACCGTGCTCGAAGCGTTCGTCCTGGTGATGCCAAGCCACGTCCCGCGCTGCGCAGCCGGGCCGTTGGTGATCGACGACGTGTTGACAGGAATGCCTTGAACGTCAGTGTGCGTGTAGCCGCGCGACGTCGTGCGGTTCTCGCCGGTGTGCGTACCGCTCTGCGACCCCGACGTGTTGACGTAGGTTCCAGCGATCGCGTTTGCGAGGGATGTCGCGATGTTGAATGTGTTGGTCGCCGGCGCAAGGCCGACGTAGTAGACCGTACCGGCGGTAACCCCCGTCGGCAACGCACCGCCGCTGTTGGTGAAGATGACGGGCGAAAATTCCGGCAGCGCGTGTCCGCTCCACGTCACGACGCACGGCGACGCGATCGTCATCGTGATCGTCGCCGTCTTGCTCCAACGCTGCCGCGACAGACGGGTGGTCCCCGCGTCGCTCCACGCGTAATGGTCCCAGCACTCTTCCGGCCCCATCGCCGCCGGCGCCTTGGTCGTGTCGGTCGTCGCCTGCGAAAACTCGGTAAACGGCGTCGGGACCCAATCGGTGCCGTTCCACAACGGCAGCAGATTGCCGCCGCACGGCGTTGCGATGATCGACGTCGCGCCGGCCTGGCTCGTGCCCATGTACTTGACGCCGCTCGCCAGCGTCAAACGCACTTGCGGCGGATAGAAAATCTTGATGGCGCCGCCCTGCCCGTTGAAGCTGGTCACGCCGCTCGGCACGCCCGATACCGCGAAACGCCAATCGGCAAGCGTGCCCGAACCGCCGGTTATCGTCACGTTGATCGTTAGCGAAGTGCCGCTGTACGCGGTGACGAGCCCCTCCATGAAATTCGCGCCGCTCGCGGCCGACGACGCGCGAACGTAGTTGCCGACCTGATAGGCAAGCCCGGCCTGCGTGGTAAAAACCTTCGAGCCGGTGCCGATCGCAAGCGACGTGGCCGACGTGCCGCCGTACCCTGCCCCGTTGGTGCCGTTCGTCCCGTTGGTGCCGTTCGTCCCGTTGGTGCCGTTCGTCCCGTCGACCCCCGGGAGTCCTTGCGGCCCTGCCACCAGCGCCCCGACGAGCACCCATTTGCCCGCCGCGAGATCCGTCGCGAAGACGCCCGACGTGTGGTCGAGCAGCGCCCGGTACAAGTTGCTGTTGATGACGACCGAGTTGCCGACGAGATAGCCGTGCACAGTCACCCACGCCGTCGCCGGCGCTAAACCGGCCGTCTGCAGGTCGACCGAAAGGCTTTCGTAAGTGACGGACCCGTTCGCAAGCCGGCCGTCCGCGCGCAGCGCGCCCGTAATGAACAGCGCCAAACTGCTGACGCTGTCGGAAAGCCCGGCTAGGTCGGCGTCAATCTGCGTGCCCGGGAACGAATTATCGCCCTGCGCCTGCTGAAAGCCGGTGTAGCTGTAAGTGACATCATAAACATCGGGATACGCCACGCCGACCGCCTATAAAAATGGCCGCCAGGCGGGAGTAAACGCCTGGCGGCCGACCTGCCCGTCAAGGAGTGCGAGGCGTGAGCCCTGCCCGACGGTTGTATCTCAGTGTATTGCGCTGGTCAAGACATCGCCGTCGGGCGCAATCGGCTCGACGACCACCGCGGCCGGTCCCCAATCCTCCGGAGCACGATATCGTGCCGGCAAGAACATTACGCCGTTAACGATCGTTGGCTCAAACACGGTGATCTCGTTGGTTACAGCGTTATCGCCGTAATTCACACGGATGTAATCCACGAGCCACTGCCAGCGCTCGGCCGACAGCAGCACAAACTCGCCGTGCTGCGGCCGATCTTCGCGAACGTGGCACGAGTAGGGTACGAAATCGGCCATCGATCAAGCCGGAAGCCGGTCGCCAGGCAGCGTCACGCGCCCCGGCTTGAAGACGGCCCGGTTGACGGCCATGAAGCCCTGCTCGATCGCGGTGCGCCCGATCGCGAGCCAGCGCTGATCGACAGCGATCACGCTCGGCTTGTCGTTCGACGCTGCCGGACCCTTCATCGTCGCGAGATCGTCGAGCACGCGCAGGGTGTTCTCTTCGAGCCGCTTGTTCTGGCTGACGAGATCGACCGTCGCGTCGCTCTGCGGCCGATACCCGGGAACGGGCAGTCCAACGTTCTGCGCCGCAGATTCGGCCACGTACCCTTCGAGAAAAGCCTTGCGCGGGCTGATCGAAACGTAGCCGTCGTCGTACTTGATGAAGAAATCCCCGGGCACCGGCGTATAGCGCGCGATGATCGCGGCAGCGAGGACAAACGACTCGTAGTCTTCGCGGAAAGTGAGCAAAACGCCGCCATCGCCGCGGTGCGTGATGCTGGCGATCTCGAGCGCCGATACGGTTTTGTGGCTTTTATAGCGCGGCATTTCCATGCGGAAGTCCTTTTGCGGTTGGGGTGCGTGTAACTCGCATATCTCACGAGTGACATACATCCGTCAAGGCTAATTGATTTTGTACCGATCAGTACGGAAACGCCCTTTTAGCCGTTTCGGGTTTTCGGCTTTTCGTCGATCGACCTTCGGATTTTTGGCTTTTCGTCGATCGACCTGTTCGGATTTTCGGAATTTGGATTTTGAGGCGCAAATTTGTTTGGGCGTCCGACGCCGTCTGCGCTTTGGCGCCGAAACCGTCACCCGGGGGCCAGGCCGGGCTTTTGGCCGGCGCCGAGCACGCCCGCCGAGCTGGCGCCGAGGCCGTGCGAATATATCTTATATCCGCACAAGCCTTGTAGAATAGGCATTACTCGAATACGCTGGGCGCAGCTTGCGCGCTTTGGGGCTGTTCCGCCGGCTCATGCTCGATCGTCTTCAGCTTCGCCATACGATCGGCAAGCGCGCGTTCAGCTTCACCGAGCAACGCGCGAATCTTGTCAGCCGGCATTTCGGCCAGGTCCTGCTCTGTCAACGATTGCGCGCCAGCCACGCCAGACAGCTGCACAAGGCTTTTAGCCGCGGCGCCGCGCGTGCTGCCCTTCTGTTTCGTGTCTTCTGCCAGCTCGATCAACACCCGGACTCCTACTTCGGCGCCGCGCGTAACGAGCAAATGCCGGGCTTTGCGGCGCACGTCTTCGGCCACGTCTGGCTGGCGCGCCAGGCGCCCGCCGAGCACGCTAGGCGATGAATACCCTGCTTTTTCAGCCGAATACGTCGCATCGCCCGTGACGGCCATGTGGCTGGAAAACGCGCGCTGCATCGCCGTCAAGTGGCCCTTCTTTTTTCCCGGCATAGAACCTGCGAATTATTACCCGGATACAATCTAGTACGCAGACCTGCGTCATACCGAATTTGTTGACCATAGCGGCCAGGCGAAAATAATTCAAGTTTCGTATCTTTTGTATCTTGACGATAGCATACAAATGACATACGTTTCTGACATCAGCAACGGAGCACTGCACATGCAAACCGCCGATCTCATAGCTCGCATTCAAGCCCTGCCGAAAACTCACAAGGTCGTCACCCGTTGGCCCGACGGCACTGAGACGCGCCACGAAAGCCATAGCGCTGCAGGCGCGAATAATTACGCCGATCACATGCGCTTTCGCGGCGCCGTATCCGCCACCGTTACGGAGATTTAGGCCATGCAAACCAACGGTGACATCATGCGAGCACAAGCCGAACGCGCAGGCATTCCGCCCGTTTCGATATGGAAGGCGAAGGAAGGCCTGACCCTCGCCAAGAAGAACAAAGCCGATAAGGCTTTGGCGCGGCTGATGCTGAA
The DNA here is from genome assembly GCA_029946075.1 of bacterium. Lineage (GTDB taxonomy): Bacteria > Pseudomonadota > Alphaproteobacteria > Rhizobiales > Xanthobacteraceae > Bradyrhizobium. The sequence goes on from JAQSDT010000326.1 coordinate 26,402, forward strand.
CCACGGGCGCCTGACCGATGAAGCCCGCGCGTGGATTGCGAAGGAGTACCCGCAATGACGCCACGCCGCGCCAACTACCCGGATCTCGCGCGCATTGAGCGCGACCGGGTTTCGACCAAACTCGCCCTAGCCGCGATTTGGGCCGTGCTGAACTGCAACGGCATCGCCGGCTGGAACGATTGGTATCAACACGCCACAGACGGGGAATGGAACTAATGCGCAAGAAACTTGGAAAGCCGAATCCCATGCGCGGTGGCGCCGACTTCGCCATAGGCCGCGACAAAGTGTTTTGGTGCGAAACACCAGACGCCTATTTGCGGCGAGTTGGCTTTGCGGATCAGTTCGCTGGCATACGCCATAACGGCTGGTATCTCGAAGACGACTATTCCGATGAACTGGCGCGCGGCGTTGTGTTCCAGTTGCCAGCTCGCAACGGCCAGACGCGATTCCTTTCCGCAGTCGCGGACCCTTTCAACAATGGCCCTGCAATCCTGTCACTCGAGATTTTCGACGACAAAGACGACGCGGCGCGCAACGCCGATGAACTCGCCAGGATCTATGCCGAGTCGGAGCGCGACTACCGCCGCGCGTGGAACGCTGGCGCCGAATTTGTGAGGCTGGGCGAGTTGATCGCCGATATCAGGCGCGCGACGCTGATCCTGTTCAAGGCGCGCCACACTAACCCGCCGCTAGGCGCCGACAACGCGATCCTGTTTCAAGTGAATCGCGCACTGCGAGACATCTGCAGCGCCAGGAAAGAACGCGCCCAACTCCAAAACGACTACGGCCGCACCGCCGAATTTCAAGAGGCTTTGCACGCCTGAACTGTATCAAATCACCACATACACCACCGCACAAAAGGACACCTGACAGTGCCCAACATTCTCCCCGAGATCTATGAACAGCACAGCAAAGCGTTCGAACACGTTTCCGCCTATGTCGTCACGAAAGGCGACGACATAATCGCCACCGTCGCCTTCAAGTTCGCAAAAAGCGGGATGCGCACGACCTGCTACCTGCACATTCTGGGCGCACAAATGGTGCGCGCCTACGCAAGCGGCGGCGGTTATGACAAATGCAGCGCCTCGGTCTATTCCGCGATCGACCGCGTCAAGCCTGATGAAAACGACATTCGAACACTACAGCGCGCGGGCGCCTTCCGCGACGCGGTGACAGACGACGGCCAGCATTGGGACAACGCTTTGCGCCAGGCCGGCTTTACCGTTCATCAGGCCGTATAGGAGCGCACCATGCCAGAATTTGTTCTTGACCGCGGCACGGCAGAATCCGCGCGCCACTTCGAATCCCTTGACACGTTCACGCAGGCATATATCGAAGCGCTGTTCTTCACTGAAGCCGAACACGGCACCGTTACCGAACGCGAATCGACATCGCCGCGCGTTAGAGTCTGGAACCCCGAAACCGATTCGAGCCTACCGGGCGATATCGACTTTTCGGATCTGGCGCCCGAAACGCTGGCGCACATTATCGCGGATTGCGCGGCGTTCCAGGCGGATGCAACAGCCGCCGCGTACATCGACGATCTCGACGCACAAGCGGGTCACGACTTCTGGCTAACGCGTAACGGCCACGGTGCAGGCTTTTGGGATGGCAACTGGCCTGAACCGGGCGCGTCCTATCTTGACGCGCGCTCTAAGGCCTCTGGCGGTATTGACGTCTATCTAGGCGACGACGGCAAAGTATATCTGTCATGATCGTCTGGCTTTTTACCGTCGGACTTCTTTTAATTCTCTTAACGGCGCCCTGCACCATCTTCGGCTGGCTGTGCGGCCGTATCGCTTCAGCGTGGGTCGACCGCGATCGAAAACCACCCCTGCCACCGCCCATATAGCATACCTCAACTTCGGCCTCTCCCCTTGACCCGCGTGTGCCGCCAGGCTGCGCGGGTTGATTGTTGAATGACATACGTTTCGACCCCGAAGACCCCGGGCGTGGGGTTAGCGCGCTGTAGGCGCTACCCACCCCGTAGGGGTGGTACTTTGATGCAGCACTTTGATGCACTTCGATGCATGTCATACAAACGGACCTGTTTTCTAGCGTTTTCAGCACGTTACAAACGACATCGATGCAAAATGATTTTACTTTGATGCGCTTCGATGCAGAAAGTGCATCAAAGTACTTCGATGCAATGTTTTCAATGACTTAGCATGGACTTCGATGCACTCGAAAGTTACTTTGATGCAGATTTGTATGCACTTTGATGCAGCGAAAACCGCCACTAGTCGAACACGCCAGGCGCCGCGGGCGGTATGACCTTAAAGCCTACAATTGGCATACGATTGCCAGGCTTTCTAGCCACAACGGTCGCCGCCACCCTGCCCGCCTTAACGACGCGGTCCCAACTCGCCGCAACGTCTTCGAGAGGATACAGCGCCAGGACGTCGGAACGCCGCATCAGCACGCGCGGCGCCCAATGCGGCGAGTTGCGGGCCTTGGAAAGCGCTTCACCGTCAACAGCCGAATCAGCCACCGCGACCAGTAGCGCGTCGTCGATCGCCCGCCCCATAGAAACGACGGCGGGCCCGCGCGCAACGGCCGCGACACCCGCGACACTCGCGACGCCATCGCCACCAGAACCCACTGAAGGCGCCGCAACACCTTCCGCGGCCTCGCCAGGCTCGCCCGCGAACGTGGCCGACTCCTTGGTGCTCACGAGATCGAACGCGCCTCGCAGCCACCGCAACATGAACGCGTCACCTGATGCGCCGTAGTTGGCTTTCCGGTTCTCCAACCGCCGGAACGGCCCTGTGCCGTCCTTTGTGGCGTGCTGCAGGTACAGCCGCGATCGCACAGACGCGTGCCAGGCCGTAGACCCGGACGTGCCGTCACCGCCGATCGCCTGCCCCGCTTTGGACGGGTGGCCCAATGCGAGCACGGCGCCGCCGGTTTCTTGCGCCAGGCGGCCGAGACACGCCTGCACAAACTGCCGCACCTGCGCGCGATCTATCTCGTTACCGCCGAATGTGTCTGCGATCGTGTCGACGACGATCAGCTTGGCGCCGAACGCCTTGGCGTCGTCTAACAGCGCTTGCCAGACGGCCGTACGTTTCATTGATCCCGCGTTGCTGTTCCAGATTGCCAGCAGGTTATCCATAAATTTGCGCGACGCGATTCGCAGGTTGGCCGATAGCTCTGGCAGGTCCAGGCCTAGCGCCAGGCAGATATCCCGCTGGCGCAGCTGCAGCTCGTCTTCGCTGTCTTCGCACAGGAACAGCATGACTTTGCGCTGTTCCGTTTTGCGCGCCAGGAACGGTAAGCCCGCGGCGATGCAAGTCCCAGCCTGTTGCGCCAGCAGCGTTTTGCCGACACCGCCGGCGCCCGTGAGAAGTGTTACCTCGCCGTCCGGCACCATGCCGTCGACGACCCACCGCCGCTTCGGCGGCGTGCGGCCTTCCCATTCCTTCGGGTCTACCCACCGGATCGCGACCGGCTCTGGTTTGGTCTCTAAAAGGCGTGGCGAATTTTCGATAAATAAACTTTCCGGTTCATCTGGAATTTCATCGAAGAAGGCGTCGACTTTTTTGAACTGATCCGGGGCGTGCTGTTCCGCCAGCTCATACAGCCAGTTCGCGCCGCGCCGGAACGGCGGCTTCATCCTGCGCCAGTCGGCCTCGACGACACCCGGGTCGTTACTGCCGTCCTGCCAGCGTTGCGCCCATTCGCTGAAGATTTCGAACGCGTCTTTTGGGTGATCGGGCAGCGCGGCTTTGATCGCGTAGCCGAAGTCCCGATACGCCTCGCGCGTGGCGAACACGGCCGACGTGTTGGGTGTGGCGCTGACCGCCTTGCGAACCTTCTCGAGATCGCCCTTGAGACTTGCCTGCGCGACGACGTCGGTTGCGCCTTCCGTGACGATCGGCTTCGCGGCCGGTAACAGTGTGCGCAGCTCGTTCAGTAGTGCGACGATCTGCTCGGGCGAGAAGACCGGGAGCTGGTCGAACGGCTTGATCGCGAACGGCCAGGCGTAAGGCGCTTTTGTCTTCGGGTGGATGCCGTGCGCGACGAACTGGCGCCCATCCGACAGGATCTCGACGCGCTCTGTGAGCCGGCCCTTGGCGTCGAGATCGCCGAACTCGACGCGCATGTACTTTAGTGGCGCGGACACCCGGCATAGATAGCCCGCCTTCGGAAAATTACCGATGCGCGTCGGCAGCACGCCAAGGTGCTTGACGATCGTCTGTTGAATTAGAGCAGCGTGGACTTTGTGCGGCGTGTCCGCGTCGATCAGGATCAGGCCCTGCCCGGTCTTGATGCCTATGCCGGCGCCCATCGCCTGCCAGCGCTGGAAGTCTCTCGCGTCGGCCTCGTGCTGCAGCCAGTCGAAGCCGAACCATTTGCCGTCCTGGCCCTTGACGCCGACGGCTTTACCGCGGCTGTCCTGGCTGGTGCCGACGCGTGCGTACAGGCTCGATCGATCGGAGATCGCCGCGTCGTGCGGGATGATCGGCACCAGACGCGTGTAGCCGAGCTTGAAGAACGCGTCGAACGTGTTGGGGTTCATGCAAAGACGCCACTCGTCAGTCGAAGATGCTCGTTTTCGGCGTCGAGCCATGCACCGATGAACTCTTCGGCTTGCGTGGCGACGATCGCGTTGCCATAGGCGCGCAGTCGTCCCACACGGGAGGGAGCGCCATGAGCCAGCGGGAATGTCCCGGCCTCAACTGGCCGCCACTTTCCATCCCGGCAGAGCAGCCAGTCAGCATTTCGCCAAACGCCGTTAACCGGGCCGGTTGGAGAGTTGCCGTTTGCTGAGTAAGCGACGAGCCTGTCATGACGGACGTCATCGTACCGCCTCGTTCCCCATCCGTCGCCGATGGCGTCGTCCAGCAAGCCAAAGCCGCTTGCTGCGTCAGCGGCACGCCCGTATCCCAAGGCCGCGCGTCCTTCCCGCCCCGCGAGTGATCCTGTGCTGTTGGTGTTGCCCACGACGACACGTTGTTCAGCCAGTGATCCGCCGCTGCGTCCAGCCTCATTCCCTTCTTGCCCCCGCCTCGTTCCGAGTACGGTTTCGAAGGGGCGCCCTTGCCGTCCGTGCTCGTCGTCGTTGGCCAGGCGGCCAGCAAAGCCGAAGCTTGCAGGTCTTTTGACGACTGGTGTTTCGGGTTTGAACTGACCCCACGCGGCCCGTGCGGCCCTGTCATCGTGTCCGGCGTCGGCCAACCAATATAGTCGCTGTCGGATATGCGGCGCCCCGAAGCCCGCAGCGCAGAGATCGAACGCCCCGAAGGTGTAGTCCTCGCCTTCCATGTCAGATTGAAGAGTGTCGAGCCAAGCAAGGCCGTCCTTGCTCGCAACCTGCTCTCCAAAGCAGCTAACTGGTCGGCACGCCCTGACGAGGTGGTGCATGTGCGGGCGTAAGTACCGCTCGTCAGCAGCCCCAAGGCCTCGGCCTGCCGCGCTGAAAGGTTGGCAAGGTTCCGACCACGTCCAGACAGGCCGTCGATCGGGCCATCCTGCGCGTCTGAGAGCGTAGGACCAGACGCCGATGCCGGCGAAGAAGTGGCATTGCGTGTATCCTCTGAGATCGACAGGCCGAACATCGCGGATATCTCTTTCGTCAACGTCGCCCGGCGCGATATGGCCCGCTGCGATCAGATTGCGCAGCCAGGCCGCGGCGAACTTGTCGTGCTCGTTGTAGTAGGCCCCGGCATTCACGCGTCCGGCCTCTTGTCGCTGTATCGCCGGTCCAGCACTTCCATCATGAGATCGCACTTCGTCTTGCCGTGCTCGCGGAAGAAGTCCGCCAGCGCGACGCGCGCCGCGAGACGGATTTTGTGATCCGGGTTGTTGCTGGCGAAGATCAACTGCTCGAAGTCGATCAGTTCCTGCGGTGTGTAGGGCTCGGCGAGCGGCGCGGTCAGGTGCGTCATCCGAAATTCCGGTGCAGCAGCATTCCGACGACGGCGCTGATGACGATCAGTGCGGCGGTATTTTCCAGCAGGGCAACCATCAGATCACCGCCATGCGCGCGTGCGGCGAGCAGTACGGCTTGCCGGCGCTGAAGTCGGCGCCCGATTCGCCGCAGAAGCAGAAACCCGCAACGCCCGGCGTGCCTTTAGGCCAGCGGCAGGCGCTGTTCGTCAGGTCGACGAGCTGCAGGCCGACGCCGTCGCTCGGCTCGATCGGCAGTTCAGGCTTGCGCGCCTTCGCGCCGTCGATCCACGCCAGCCCGGGGTTGTGCTTGCGCTCCCGTGGCGGTCTAGGTTTTGACGGCTGACCCTTGCGGGGCTTTCGTTCGCCGCGATCGCGCGTCAACCCGAGCCGATCTATCTTGCCGATGATGGCGTTACGCGAAAAATGCGGCAGGTCGTGCCGGATCTCGCTCGCGGTCCAGCCTTTCTCCCAACGATCGCGCAATAACGCCGTGTCGGGTTCGCTCCACATTGTGGCGGGGTTGGTCACGACAGCGTCCGATCAAGTTCAATGATGGAACGCTTCAGGTAGTTGGCCTGGTCGAGACATTCCTCGTAGGCGTGTTGCAGCCAGTCCCGCAATGTCAGGTCGGTGCGGTCCAGCGCCGTGCCGTATTTGGCGATGCCGAATTGCGAGCGCTGCAGCAGGTCTGCCCGAACGGCGTCGACGACACTATCCCGTGTAGGCGTCTCTTGCGTATCGGGGCGAGCGGTGGTATTCATGACGTTGATCCTCGCTTGTCAGGGCGGGTGATTATTGCGGTGGTGCGCAGTGGCGGCGGGCTCTTCGGGGTCCGCCGTTTTCTTTTGCTGGCTGGCTACTATATCGCGATGTCTCTTATTGTCACGCGCGATTTAATACACCAGACCTTTAAGCTCTGCGACGAGCAGGATCGCCAGCGACACGCCTGTCAGGACGCGCCACATGCTGTTCAGCTCGTGGCCGGTGACGATCAGGTGCATCGCCAGACAGGCCCCGCCGGCGTACAGCGCGAAGAACAGCGGCAGCACGTAGGGGCCGAGCGCGATCACATACCCGGCGATCACGCGAACACCTGGCCGCGCTGCTCGAGGAACGGCGACTTCAGAAAGATCGGCAGGTCGTTGTCGTCATGCGCGACGATAGTCGGCCCGCCTTGCGACATGCTGCGCGTCGGCTGTTCGTCGCCGCTGTCACTCGCGAGCGCGTTCGCGTTGCCTGCGTCCTGGTCGAGCTTGTAAATTTCGCCCGTATAGATGATCGACCCCGGTTCAGGTTTGAACGGAACGCCTGTGACGCCATCGGGGCCAGGCACCATAAAGGGTACGACCGTCGTCTTCACTTCGACGACAGGGCCGATCTGCCGGCGCGACACGCGCAGCATTTCGTTCGCGGATGTCGCGAGGTTCTGCACCATGTCGCGGGTCGCGTCGACATACTGCTGCATGTCGTTGATCTTCGCGTGCGCGTCGGCGTTGTCGGTCCGCAGTGACGCGTTGGCGAGGCTGTACGCCTGGTTCTCTGATGTCAGCGCGTCGATCCGCGCGAGCGCGGCGGCGAGATCGTGCTGTGCGGCGTGCAGGTCGAGTTCGAGCTGCGCAACCTGGTCGGCGATGCTTGGCATAGGTGGTGCTCCTTTTGAGAGGTGGACGGGTTCAGGCGTAGTCGCCGCGCAGCGGCAAGTGTCTTTCGAGCATCTTCCGACAGTAGTAGGCGCCGTCAGGCGAAAGCTGCGAGCCGTGATCGACGCCCATGAAGCGCAGCAGATCAGACGATAAAGCGCGAGCATTGGAACGACCTATGTTGACCATCAGGCAACGCACGACGGCGCGAAGGCTCTCGTGAGCCGCCGAATTATACGGGCCGCCTTGATCCGGTACTGGCGTGTGGAAATGTTCGCCGGGCATGTCATCCTCTCAATCGAATACGTTGTCAGGGTTTGGGTGTTGATGGCGTTTCCGGTGGTGGGGGGAAATGTCGCCAGTTCGGGTCCGTTGTACCTGGTCACTGCGAAACCTCTTCGATTTCGCCGTCGGCGTTCAGCGTGTACCACTGATCCGGCTTGACGCCGTTTTGGCCGGCAATACCGGACCACGTCCTGGTAATTTTCCAGCTAGAGTCGCGGTGCACGAGAAATAGCGCACAACCATCGGCGCCGCGCACGCGCCCGAACCGCCCCGACGCGGTCGCTGCGCCGCTGTCGCCCGACGCGGTCGCTGCGCCGCTGTAGCCCGACGCGGTCGCTGCGCC
>JAQSDT010000326.1:34664-49486 GCA_029946075.1 bacterium
GCCCGACGCGGTCGCTGCGCCGCTGTAGCCCGACGCGGTCGCTGCGCCGCTGGGGCCCGACGCGGTCGCTGCGCCGCTGTAGCCCGACGCGGTCGCTGCACCTCTGTAGCCCGACGCGGTCGCTGCGCCGCTGTCGCCCGACGCGGTCGCGCCTTCGTTCGGCCCGGAAACTGAGGCCGCATTCTTCCAATCCGCGCGATCGAAAACCCACTTGACGGCGCGCTCGATCAACTCCGACAAGGTGATTTCCACCTTCAACGTGACAGAGGCCGACGCCAGTTTCGTATCTTCCGCATCACGCGCTCCGCTCTGAACGACTTCGAAATAGCGGGACGTTGCGGGGCTGTAGTGCTGGAATACCGAGAAAGGATGGTGCTCGATCGGGCAAGCGTGAAAACCCCGCTCGCACGCCTTGATTCTACCAGACACGGTGTAGGTCTTGTCGACCTCGAACTGGTAGCCGCGGCATTGAATGTTGTTGTCGAAACCTTTGATGGACGTGATGTCAGGCAAATTCTTTTTAGCGGTCACTGGTGCTGTTCCTTTTGTCAGTCGAAGACGCTGTCAGGCGTCGTGGCGGGTGGCGTTTCCGGCGGCGGGGGAAATGCCGCCAGGATTGCTTCGGCTTCAGTCGCGCCCGTGAAGGTGTAGACCTGGCCGTCGTCGTAGATTTCGAGCGTCACGCCGCCGCCCGGCGTCATCGCGTAGAGTGCGAGCGACAGATCCGGACGTTGCGCTCGCAGGTCATCCAAAGATGGGCGCATCGGATTCTCCCGGCTGCGTCTTCTGCACCGTCGCGCGCAGGCCAAGGCCCTTGCGCAGGTAGAACTCGATCGTCTGCGCCAGCGATCGGCCTTCTGCGGTGGCGCGTTTGTCGAGCTGCGCACGCAGGCCGTTGTCGAGCCACATGGACGTCCGTTTCGATCGCTGGTTCTTCGGCTTTTTGTTCGCCAAGGCTGGTGCTCCGGTCGGTGAATCACTGTCCCGAACGGTGTATGTCATTTGTATTCCATTGTCAATAACTGCGATACAAAATAAGATACAGCACCGCTTTTCAACGGGGTTGGTCGCATGGGCTATTCATCGAATCAGGCGCTGTTCTCGGCGCGCACGACGGACGGGAATAGCAGCGCGGTCGATTGGGTTGGCGGGCGCGGCGTCTTCGCGGTGTTCGGCACCTTCAACGGCGCCACGGTCAAGCTGCAGTGGTCCCCGGATGACGGCACGACCTGGCTCGACGTTGATCGGCTCGGCGATACCTACGTGACATTGTCAGCGGCCGGCTCCGGCGGCTTCGAACTTCCGCCTTGCAAGCTGCGCGCAAATCTCGCTAGCGCCGGCGGGTCGACAAGTCTTACCGCGGTCGTCAGCGGCGTGAACATCTAGGAATGCCGCGGACGCTCTCATACGCGTTGACGCGCGGTTTGAGCCGGCTTTCGGCCAACGACGACTCATTCGGAGGTTCTTTGCAAATGCCGGTCACGCTGAACCACATTTCCGGGCTTACGCTGTCCGCCGCCGGAGCGACAGCAACTTTCGGCATCGCAGCCGGTGCAGCGTCTGATAGCACCAACGCGGATTGGATGGCCGTGACGTCGGCCTACACGAAAACGACTTCCGCGTGGGTTTTGGGTTCGGCTGCGGGCGCACTCGACACCGGCGCGATCGCTATAGGCACTTGGTATCACGTTTTCCAGATTAAGCGCCGCGACATCGGTACTGTGGACTACCTCATTTCGCTGTCGCCGAGCGCGCCGACGATGCCTGCGAATTACACCTTGTTCCGACGTATCGGCTCGCTGAAGACGGACGGTTCGTCGCAGTGGGTGAAGTTCTTTCAGAATGGTGATGACTTCACCTGGGACAGCATGGTGGCGGATGTCAACGCCGCCACCAATCCCGGCACGGCCGCAGTTCTGCGCACGCTCACGGTCCCGACGGGTATCAAGGTCGAAGCAAAGATCGCGGTGGTTGGTTCGGGTCTGGCTGGCGACCCCGGCCCCGGTGCAATCTATATTTCGGACCCGGCCGTTGCCGACAACGCTGCGACTATCAACAGCCACCTTACGCTGGCGTCTTACACACCGAACAGCGGAGCGCTTGTCGGTCAGCTTTCAGCGCAGGCGCGGGTGTTCACGGATACATCGGCGCGTGTGCGTTCACGCTGCCAGCTTTCCAACGCCAACACGCGCCTCGACATCAACACGATCGGTTGGATCGATCGCCGGGGTCGTGACGGCTAATCCTTTCGGTAGCGTTTACCTACGAATCCGCTCGCGGACAACGGCAAGGCTTGCGCCCAACCCGGCAGCCGGCAAATCAGATCGGTGAAGAAGTCGAGATCGCCCTGCCCGCGCGGCAGCTCGGTCAGGATCTCGTCGTGGACGTGGCCGATTACAGGGTAGCCGTTCGCTTCCGCCAGTTTGATACCGTTCGCGAGCAGATCCCGCGCGATGGCCTGCACGATATTTTCGAAAGCGAGGCCGCCGTAAAGCGCGAACCGACTGAACCGTTTCGTGACGCTGTCGACGCCGAGCGCGGTCGCCGTCGGCTTGGCGGGGCCTTCGATCTTGAGCAACCCTATATTCGCCAGGCTCTCGGCGTGCTGCCGTTCCATCGCTTCCGAATCGTCGTACCACGCGCCCGTCGCGACGTTCTTGTGGCGCACCCACACCTGTTGGCTTAACCGCGGCTTGCCGTAAGCCAGGCAGCGTCCCGACGGCAGCCGGCACCACAGGAAGCCGCGAGCGACCAGATAGGTGCATTTAAGTACACTGACCTGTTTACCCGGGCTCTCGATCGCTTCCCTGATCGCCGTCTCGAGCAGCTTCCACGCGGTGCAGATCGCGGGGTGGGTAGCACGCCAGCCGACCTTGATTAGCTCGCCGGCGATCCACGCGCGGCGCGTCAGCAGGCCCGTCACGGGATCGCCGCGCGCCACACACTGTTCGTATCGCTTCTCGGCTGCGGCGCGCCGGTCTTCCGTCGCCACTTCCCACACAGGGTCGTAAACCGGGTCCATCTTCAGGCTGTAATTTCGCGCCATCGACCGGAACGCCCCTACCCCGCCTTGGAACTGCAGCGACAATTCGGACACCTTGCCGACCTGGCGCCGCGGGTCTTTCTTCGTGAGCAGGTCCGTCGTGGTGTTGAAGATGCCCGCCGCCGATCGGCGATACAGGTCCGGCAGCGAGGGGTCGCGGATCAGATCGAACATGGCGTCGACCTTCCACTGCTCGCCGGCGAACCACGCGGCGACGGCGCCTTCAATGCCCGAATAGTCGGCCACCACCAGCTCGTGACCCGGGGCGGCCCAAATGAAGCTACGCAGCGCGTCGGAGATCAGATGCAGCGGCTTGCCGAGATCGTCGCCGTAGAGGAAGCGCAGCCAGTCGGGATCGCCGTGCCGGAAGTTCTCGAACAACGTCAGCAGCCCGGGGTGCGTGTCGCCGTAAATCTTCCGCGGCCGTGGCAGGTTGTGAAGTTGCGCGCCGACGCTCGACCAGCGGCCCGTGCCGGCCGCGAGGAACAGGAACGCGCCGCGCAGCCGCTCGTCATCGCCGCAGCGCTTCAGGAAGGCGGTCAGCTTCGACACGCTGTTCTTGGCGGCTTCCTGCCGGATTTCGAGCACGCGCCGGACGTGCGCCGGTAGGTCGTCCGACTCGAGCAGTTCTTCGATCTCGGCCTTCGCAGCGCTCGGGATCGCAACACCCTGCCCGTTGATCCATTCGACCAGTTTGCTGACCTGGCTGCAGGCCGTCACGGCGCCGTTCGTAGCCGTCGTCATTTCCCGATCGAGAATGACCTTGGCGCGCTCGGCGATCCGCAGCGCGGCGCGGGCCGACTTGACGTCGATTCGAATGCCGCGGTCGTTGATAACCTGATCGATCCAGTACAGATCCTGCTCGTATTCCGACAGCGGCACCATGCGCGCGTCGGCTTGGCTCTCGGCCTCGACGTCGTCGTCGCAATAGTCGGCGAACTGCTCGAACTTCTCCGGGTGGTCTTCCGGCTCGTGCCAGTAGATGCCGTCAGGGTCTTCGTCCTTTTTCGGCTTTCGCGGGATGCTGAAAAACCGGATCAGCGCCATGCCGTCCTTGTTCTTCTTGACCTTCAGGTCGAGCGCGTTGCCGAGCCCTTCGAGATCGCGCGGCAGCGACATCCCGGCAGCCGTCGCAGCCGTGCAACGAAACTGCGTCGTCTTCGGCATCGGCCAGCCGTTGCGGGGTGCGAGCACGAGCTGCCATAGCAGCCGCTCGAACGCGGCGTTATGAGCCGCGATCGTGCCGCCTGCTTCGACGTGCCGGCGGATATCGTCGGGGCATTTCTGCCCGTACCGCCAGCGCTTCTTCGGCCCGCCGTCGATCTTGTAGGAAGCAAGCAGCGCCTTCGCGTGGGGCGTCGCGAAGTACAGGTAGGCGCCGTGCGTCTTGATATTGACGTCGCTGCGCGTTTCGAAATCGATGGTCAACTCGCTAAATGTTGACATCGATATGTATCTTCCCAAGTTTAACACAACTGATCGTGCTTTCGTGAACGCCGTAGCGCGCGGCCAGCGCGCGGCCTTGGCCGACGTATGGCCTTTGTTGCGCCCTCTTTATCTCCACGATCTGCGGCGGCGTCAGAATGTACCGCGAACACCCGCGATGCCATTTCTTATCGCGCGTGTTATTGCCTCGCGTGTCCCACTTCAGGTTCGACAGGGCGTTGCAATCCTCTTGGCCGTTTAGGTGACGGCACTCATGCCCGGCCGGGCATGGGCCGACAAAAGCTTCAAGCACTAGGTGGTGAACCAACCGGGAGTTCCCCCGGCCAAGCGCTACAGTTAAATGCCCCGCCGTCGCGCGGCCCGGCCGAAGCACTCGCCCGCGTTTATGGTGGGTGTAGACCGCGCCGCTTCGCGACACCTGCGGCCATTCGCGATCAAGACTGCGGACCCGCCCGAGGTTTGAAACCTCGTACTCCCCGGCATGGCCGACGACTGACTTCCATATTTCAAGCGTGCTCATCGGCAAACCGCATTTCCTTCTGCTCGATCAGCTTCTGTTGTCGATGACGATTGTTGTTCATCTTCAGCGTCGCGTAGAACAGATTGCCGCGTCGGTTATTGGCGCTGTTGCCGTCGTCGTGATCGCCGATCGTGTGATGCACCGTGCGCGGTCGTTTGCCGGCCCGCTTCAGAATCTCTTTGTGCATGTAGACCTTGACCTGCTTCCCGGCGACGCGCGTCATCCTGGTAGCGTAGAATTTCCGCCCGGTGCTGTTGAACGTTGCGTGCCAGCGCCACTGCTTCGCCCATTCGTAATCAATGGGGTCGACGACAACGTACTTCGTCTCGTCAAGCCAGATTTGGCGTTCGGTCATGCAAACACCCCGACGTCGAAGCCGCTTGGGGTCAAGCCGCCAACGACGCGCAGCGTGCCGGCGTCGAGTTGATCGACCAGCGCCGAAACGGTTTTCCAGCGGTAGTCGTTATGCCGTCGCAGGAAATCGCGCCATTCGCGAAGTGGGTGGTCGGACTTGTTCCCGTTGCACCGGCGACAGCAGATGATCGTCGGACCGCCACCGTTCACGCGCGGGTTCAGATGATCCCGGGTCGGTATGTTGAGCGGCGGCCGGGCGTGGTTCTTGCTGACGGCCATCTTGCCGTTGCAATACGGGCACGGCTTGCCGTGCATCGCAGCGTAGCGCGCGATATGCGCAGCGACGGCCATCAGTCGAACACGCTTTCGTCCGGCGCCGGCAGTTCGGGCTCGAACTCGCGTTCGGCCAGCATGTCGCCCTGCCCGTCGGTCAGTTCGAGCGGCCCGCCATCGAACAGGGCCACGACGGCCGCGCCTGGCGTGGCTTCGATGCGGACGCGCCAGCTATTCTGCTGCAGCGAGAGATTGGCCTGGTAGCCGCCGCGGGTCGGCCAGATCGTGAAGCCCTTCAGATCGCCCGCAGCGGCCAGTTCGTCGAGTTTGGCGAGAATGTCCATCAGTCGAAAATCCCCGCCGGCTCGATCACGACATCGCCGCCAACCGCTTTGACGACAACGGCCGATTGCCCAAGCACCGCGGCTTCGGCCAACGCCCGTTCCGTGACGGCTGTGTGCCCGTATTGGCGGTCATACTCGACGATGCCTGGCAGATCAGCCAACGCGGCGGCGAGCGCCGCTGCGGGCGCGGCGGCCGTTCTGGCGTGCTTGCTCCCCGTCGAGCCGCAATTGACGTACACCTGCCAACGATTGTCGACCCGGATCATGTGGAAGCTGGTCAAGATGCCTTCGGCAGCGAGACGGTCCATATCCTCGCCGACGTTCATGCGTGTTCCTCCCGGCCGACCGGGTTAGAAACGCTCGGGCCGCTGCCGACGACCTGCGCGTCGGGATCGCGCATGATGTAACCACGGCCCCAAACCGTATCGAGCATCCAGTCGCCGTTGGTGGCTTTCGACAGCTTCTTCCGCAGCTTGCAGATGAATACGTCGATGATCTTCAGTTCCGGTTCGTCCATGCCGCCGTAAAGGTGATTCAGGATCATTTCCTTCGTCAGCAGCGTACCCTTGCGCAGCGAGAACAGTTCCAGCAGCGCATACTCCTTGCCGGTCAGGTGCAGCGCCATGCCGCGGACCGTGACCGTGCGCGTGTCGAGATCGACGATCAGGTCGCCGGTCACGATGATCGAATGCGCGTGGCCTTTCGAACGCCGCACGACGGCGTGGATGCGGGCGACGAGTTCGTCCTTGTGGAACGGCTTCACCACGTAGTCGTCCGCGCCGATCGCCAGGCCCTTGACCTTGTCGTCGACAGCGGCGAGGCCCGACAGAATGATGACGGGCGTCTTGACCTTGGCGGCGCGAAGCCGCCGTAGCACGTCGTAGCCCGAGATATCAGGCAAGCCGAGATCGAGCGTGATGCAGTCGTAGTCGTACAGCTTCGCCAGATCGAGGCCTTCTTCGCCTTCGTCGGTGACGAACACCTTGAAGCCTTCCGATTTCAGCATCAGTTCGATCGATTGCGCGGTGGCCGCGTCGTCTTCGATGACCAGGATTCTCATGCGAACACGTCCATTCCGATCGCCTGCATGTAGGTGTGCAGGATCGTGTCGGCTTCGAGCCGTTCGTTCGTATCCAGCTTGCGGAGCCTGACGATCGTCCGGATGGCCTTGACGTCGAAGCCGTTGCCTTTGGCTTCGGCGTAGATGTCGCGGATATCGTCGGCGATGCCTTTCTTCTCTTCTTCAAGGCGCTCGACCCGTTCGATGATCGACTTGAGTTGATTCTTGGCGAATTTCGTCGTCGCCTGCTCGGTGCCGCTGTTATCGCCAGCGACGGCGCGGGGATTGTCAGCCTTGGGCATCGGACTTGCTCCCAAGAACGCCGAACTTCACCGCAGCAGCGTGCTCTTTCGTGAGCCACGCGATGAACGCGGGAACGTCCTCGAACGGTACGAGGATGTTGTCCTTCATGTCGTCGACCAGATTGCCGAGGCAATCCACTCGCAACACTTCCTCGTCGGTTTGGAACTCGACAGTCTTCCTAAGTGCGGCCATTTCTGAAATCTCCTTGTCAGGGCTGGTCGGCCGACGTTCTGTCAGCCGATGTATTGCGTTCAAAGATACAACAGGGGTCAGCCGAAAAGGCCGCCGGCCCCTGCTCCACCCTTCGTCGATTCCGGCGCATCGCCCTCATCGGCGATCGTCTCGGCCCACTTGTCGACGTCGACACCGCCGCCACCGCCGAGCCGTTCGCCGTCCTTGGCGACCTGGAACATGTCGATGCCGAACGTCAGGCCCTTGCCCTTCTCCTTGTTCTCCCAAGTGAAGGTGTGCAGCACGCCGTAGCCCCACACGCCGCTGTAGAGCTGGTCGCGCGAAACGATCGGCAGCTTCTTGCGGTCGATCAGGGTCGGCCGGTACGCCTCGCCGGACTTGACGCGGATGAACCAATGCCCCGGGAAACCGGCGTGCGGCTCGCCGCTCTGCTTGTTCTTGCCCTGCGGGCCGTCGCCGTCGAGGATCGGGTTGTGGATCAGCTTGTCCTTGATAAGCTGCTTGACCTTGTCGACACCGCCCCACTCGGCTGCGGCGGCTTCGAGCGCAGCCTTATCGTAGACGGCCAGGCCGTCGTTCTTCGGGATCAGCAACGTGCAGTTCCAGCTTTTGTTGCCGCGATCGTCCGTCTGCACTTCGAACAGACCGTCGACAAATGCCGCGCGCACGAGCGACGGCGTTTTGAACTGTTCAGACCTGCTTGCCATTTTAGACCTATACCTCTGTGAAGAAACGATCCACGCCAGACGGTATTGCCTGCCGTGTCGTCTTGTCGGCGCGAACAAGGTTCGTGCCGCCCGGTGGTGTCTCGGATAGCCCGGCCACCAACGATTCTTTTGCCTTGCCGAGCGCCTTGCGAACTTGCTTCGGGGTCTTCAGCTTGGCGGGGTTCAGATACTTGTCGACGGACAGCAACGCGCACGCCTGCTTGACCTTCTCTTCGGCGTCGTCGAGCCAGACTTCGCGCTTCTCCTTCGGCACCAGCACGTAATTCGGGATGGCGACCCCGGCTTCGGCCTGCTGATGGGCGTAGGCGCGCCTGGCGTTGATCCAGTCGGAAATCATGTCGAGCATGTCGAGATCGGCCGCGAGGCCTTCCGGCGTGTCGAACGACGGGCTGTTGCTGATTTGCGGCCGGTCGAGATCGTCGAACCAGACATGTGCCGCATCCAAGGCCTTCTGCTTCAGCGCCGGGCACGCGCCTTCCTGCGGGCAGAACTTGCAATTGCCGGGCGTCAGCCACTTCGCGCACCAAGCAGCGAACGGCGTCGTGTCGAACTCGTCGAGCGCCTGTTTTGACAGCTTCATGCGCCCCACCAGTTCGGCGGTCCACTCGGCCAGATCGGCGACGTGGAACGTCTCGCTGCGGATCTTGCCGTCCTTGTGCGGCGCGCGAGGCTGCACGATCGTCGTCTTGACGTTCTCGACGTCGAGCCCGCGATTCGCCAGCAAGGCGCCGAGCCCGTAGGTCCGAAGCTGCTTGTTGTCAGCCGCTTCGACCAGGCCGCGCCCACCCTTCAGGTCGACGACCTCAAGCAGTTTCCAGCGCGGGAAATATATGACGGTATCGCCGGTCCCGCCGGCATCGAACGGGCCTTTCAGGCGGTCGAGCGGCAGCGCCTGCTCGTGGTGAACGATCGGCTGTTCGCCGAACTCGTCGACATAGGTCTGAATGCGGGCGCGAACGTAATTGACGTAAACCTGCGTCGTTTCGGCAACCTCTTCGTCGACCGCGATCTTGCGCTGTTTCGTCTTCTCGGTCGTGCCGATGAAATCGTCGGCATCCTTGCCGGTCTTGAAGCACTTCTCGGATAGCTGATGCGCAGCCGTCCCCCACGCCGACGCCTCACTCTCGACTTCCGGTTTGCTGTTCCGGAGATTGAGCGCGATGGCGCCTGCGCAGGTCCAGTTTCGCGCGGTAGCGCTGGCCGACCAGGTGGCGTGATCTCGTGCTGCGTGATCGGCCGATTGCATATGCGCCCCCTACTTCGTCGCCGCGAGCGCGGCCACCACGAACGGCTTCAATTCGGCCGTCTTCTCCTTCGTGATGCCGTCGCCGGCGAGTTCGCGCTTGTGGGGGTTCTTCTCGATCGCGGTCGCGATGGCGATGACGGCAGCGCCGAGCACCTTCTGATCGTCGGCCAGGTCGCTGATCTTCGGCGCGCCGATGATCTTCGTGCCGTCTTCCTGCGCGGCTTCCATGCCGTAGGCCATGACGTAGCCGCCGAGCATCTTGCGAACGCTGTCGTGGTTCAGCTTGAGCGCTTCCGTCTCGGCCGGCTTCTCGTCGGCGATTTCGTCCTTGGCGTCCTGCGCGGCAGCGGCCTGCTGCTCGGGCTGGTTGGCCTTCTCGGCGGCTTCGGCGGCTTCCTTCGCGGCCTGCTCGGCAGCGCGCTTCTCGGCCGCGGTCATGCGCTTCGGCGCCGGGGTTTCGCCCCCGATCTGTGCGCCGGTCTGCGCAGCACCAAGCGCGCCGACGATCGCAGTGCCGGCAAGCAAAGCCGCCATCTGTTCGCGAACTTCGCTTGCGTTCGCGCCTTCAATGTGGATCGATATCATTGTGTCAGAACTTCCCTTATTGCGGTCCACAGCATCAGCAGTCGACCTTGGATTGCCTCGTCGATTGAGTTTTCAATCACACAGACGCGGACGACGGCCTGGCGCTTCTGCGTGTGGTTGGTGATCCGAAGCGACATCTGCTTCATGTCCTTCGGGGTGAACGACGATTCGACGAACCAGAGCGTCGCCGCCGAACTGAGATCGATCGCCTCGCCTGCCGCGACGATCTGCGCGAGAAAAACGCGCTTCGCTTTGTCCGTGAGCCATTGCTGCTCGATCGGGCCGCGCGCACTGGCCGGCGTTTCGCCGTCGAGGCGCAGCACGCCGAACTCGGCGAGTTCGTTCTGCAGGATGTCGCCGACGTCTTTGTGCCAATACGCAAGCACGATCTTGTCGAGCCCGCCGGCGAACTCGTCGCGCACGGCATCGGCCACCGCTGGCGCCTTGATCGCTCCCGTGATCCGGCGCAGCGGCCCAAGGTGCATTTCGAGATCACGCGTCTTGCCGGCGTCGATCGCAGCCAACACTTGCGCGTCCAAGTCGCCGTTCGCCTGACGACGGGCCGAATCCGAAACCATCAGCGGCAGAAGCTCGTAGACCGGCGGGCGGATGCCGACGTCTTCCTGCGTGCGCAACAGGATGAAGCCTTCCATGCGCTCGCGCAGTTCGGCCAGGTTACGACCGCCGACAACGACGGGGATCTTGCGGAAGCGCGACGTGGCCTTCATCCGGACGACGCAATAGCGGTGCAGGAAATCTTTCTGGCGCGTGACGTCGGGCCAATCTTTCGCCGGGTTGGCCTTGAGGCGTTCCGGCGCGAGCGCCCGCAGCATCGGATAGACGTCGTTCGGCGCGTGCGGGATCGGCGTGCCGGACAGACACCAAACCCCCTTGGCGCCGGCCGCTACCGAGCTGCGCGAGACGATATGCTGGCCGTCGTCGACGATGTCACCGTAGGCCGCCTGCGTGCGCTTGGCGTCGAAGCTCTTCGCGTAGTGGCTCTCGTCGAGGATGGCGCGGTCGAACTTCCGCGCCATCAGGCCGGCGCGCATCCGTGGCTCGGCGATCTGCGGCCAGCCGACGATCGTCACGCCGTCGAGCACGTCTTGTTGCTTCGGCGGGGCCGTCAGGACGCGCACAGGGCGCGGAAAGGCCGTCCAGTCCTTGACGGCGCGCCGCCACACGGGGCGCCCCGACGCGGTCGTGACGACCAGGATATCGGCGGCGAGATCATAGTCCGCCGCGATCAGGGCGGCGCCGGTCTTTCCGACTCTCGGGGCGTCGGCTAACAAAGCGTTGGTGTTCCTCGAAAGGAACAGCGCGCCTGATAGCTGTGTCGGAAGAGGAATCATGCAAGACCGGGTGACAGGAAATCATTAACTGTATTACGTTGTATCATGATATAAGATACAAGCAAGACAAAATTAATCGCACCCGCGCCCGACCGCGCCGTTGTCCCGTTCGTCAACAAATTCCTGCCAGGGTCGCCAACCTTTCGGACAGTGGAAGCCCCAATTCCGCAGCTTCGCGCCGTTGATGAAGAGCGACCAGCACGGGCCGTCGTGCAGTTCGATTCGGTGCGCAGTTTTCGCCAGCCTGAACTTCACGTCGCCCTGCTCGTAGACCTTCGCGTGGTTCACGCCGCCGGCAGCGATCGTGTGCTCGGTGTACTCGCCGAACAGCAGGATCGAGCAGTTCCATGACGGATGATCGTGCAGCGCGCGGTCTTCGTCAGAGTGCAAAAACTGATGCAGATAGATGTTGAAAAAGTTGTTCCGCGGAATCACCCACCAGCGCTTCATGTACGGATCTTCGGCGCCGCCGATCAGGAAATCCGGAGCGCGGGCCATCGACACGGCGGCCATCTTGTTTTGCAAAAACATCAGAACGCGGCGCGGCATTTTCATGCGAAAACTCCCTCTGTCTCTCGTTGAAGAACGTCATTTGATACACTGGCGACGAACGGAATTACACGGATTTCGGTTCGAGGCCGGTCGCTGTAAAACTTGCGAACGTGGCCGTCGACAATCTGCTTGTCGTCTATCCACACGATCAGGTTGAGCGCGTCCGTCAGTTTGCCGCCATTATCCCAATCGGGCTTGGCAGTCGGCCGTATCGCGCCGCGCAACGCCTGCTCGCGCCACTTCTTCGGCTTCGAAGCCGGCACTGCCATGAACATGTCGACTTCGAGCGCGAGCGGCCCGTCGAGCGGCGGGCGCCCGTCCATCGCGATCTGCGCGGCGTAGGCCAGCCGGCCTTCGAAGCTGACCGTGCGCTCGGGCGTATACGCGTGACCGTCCGCAGCGGTCTTGACGCGTTCCTTGCCCCGGGGTGCGCCCGCCAGGCTGAACGATATCACGCGATTATGGCTGCTACTGGCGGTAGATGCCCGGCCATTGCATCGATGCACGCGGCGCGCAGCCGCGCGCTGTCAGTATGAAGCCGGATCACGGCCAACTCGTTTAGATGGAACTCGATATCGTCGGCGCTACCGAGCCTTGTTGCGTCAGCCAAATCGGATTTGATCGCAAAATACTGCTGTAATTCTGTGGATTGTTGGGCTTTGCGCATGGTGCTTTGCAAACCTGTTGAAGGTTGTTTTTAACGTTTTGTATGTCGCGTATGCCATTGTATGTCACGACAATGACAGGTTGTCAACGTGAGCCCCGTCCGTACTAATACGTAGGTACAACCCTTGCTTGTCAAGCGTATGGAACACGTTATTTGGCGAGGCCGGCGGACGTGTCTTTGTGAGCTACCGCATTCTATCGACGCGAAGCCTGACAATGAGGCTTGACGTATGCCACTTACGCATATATGAGAGACATACAACAGGCATACACACATCTTAAACTTTGATGTAGCAAAGGCGCAAAACAATGGCTAAATCTACGGTAACTCGATTGCCGCCCAACACCAGAACCGCGAAGTCCACGCTCATTCCGAAGCATCTGGCCAAAGACGAGTTCGCTCGGCGACTCTACAAACTGATGCTCGATAAAGGTTGGCGTCAGGCCGATCTCGCGCGGGCTGCCGATCTTCCGCGCAACGCGATTTCCGTCTATCTGCGCGGCGCGTCGCTGCCGAACCCGGAAAGCACAAAGGCCCTTGCCAAGGCGTTCGGAATCGAGCCGGGCGAGTTGCTGCCTAATTACACGGAAAGCGCGATTGAGCGCGACAACCCGGAACTCGAATTTCGCGTGAGCCCGGCTGACCCCAAGAAGGCCTGGCTGCGTGTGAACCGGCTGGTAATGATGTCGACGGCTGTCAAGATCATGGCGCTGCTCGAAGACGACAATGCCAACCAATCTAAGTGAAGCTGAAGTCGCGTTGGAGCTTAAATGCTCAAAGGCGACCGTGAAACGGCTACGCCTCTCCGGAGAACTCGGCTTCTACAAACGCCGCCCCGTAGCGATCAGCAGGGCGCATCTTGACGCTTATCTGGAACGTATCGAATGCCGACCTACACCTTGCGACAACACGATAACAGCGTCTTCTATATCCACTGGACGGAGAACACCCACGACGTCGAAACCGGCAAAACCGATCGACGTTCGAAGCGTCACAGCACGGGCCAGAAGGAAGAGACTGCAGCGCAAATTTACCTTGGCGAGTGGCTGAAAGGCGAAGCGCAGGACGCCGCCGACGGCGCGCCGCGATATACTGTCGCAGACCTATGGGACGCCTACTACGAGCGCCACGTCGAGAAGAACGTGATGTCGCCGCGCCAGGTCGATACTTGCTGGAACAATTTACGGCCGCACTTCGGGGATCTCACGCTGCCGGCAGTCGCGGCGCCCGGGCCCGACGGCGTCAACAAGGTCGAAGAATATATTTTGCGCCGCGAAGACGGCGAGATCGGCAGTTGTCCGGCCGCTACCGGCACAGTCCGCAAGGAGCTGTCGATGCTGCTGGCGTGCTTCAATTGGCACGCGGACGTGAAGCGCAAAACGATCAAACCGGCCGACGTGCCGGTGTGGGAAATGCCGCCGGCCAGCGAGGCGCGCGATCGATGGCTGCGCACCGAGGAGCTGCAGCGCATGATGACCGCCGCGGCCGAGCACAGCGCCGAGTTCGGCAACGGCCTCCTTTCGCGGGTCGAGCGGTTTCTATGGCTGGCGCTAGAGACGGCAGCCCGTCGGCAGGCGATCCTCGAACTGACGTGGGACCGGGTCGATTTCGAAATCAACACGATCGACTACCGGGTGCCAGGACGACCCGTCACGAAGAAGCGGCGGGCTGTGGTGCCGATCAGCACCACGTTGCGCCCGATCCTGCTGCGCGCCTACGCCGAGCGCACCGGCGACCTGGTGTGCGACAATGAATCGGCGAGCATCTGGCGAGCCGTCAAATCGGTAGCGAAGCGCGCCAAGGTGGCCGACGTCAGCCCGCACGTCCTGCGCCACACGGCGGCCACTCACATGCTGCGAAATGGGGTGTCGATCTGGACCGTTGCTGGTATCCTCGCCGACACCGTCGCGACCGTCGAGCGCGTTTACGGGCACCACGCTCCGGGTGCCGGCGCGAGCGCTGTCGAGACGCTGGCGGGCCGACTTTTAGGGGCGTCTTTTGGGGCGCAAAACGCCCAAAATGAGCGCGAATTTGACCCGCAGAGAGATACAACGCGCCATACAGAACCGGAATTTGTTAAGTGAAAATAAAGGAAAACGCGAAAACCTGATATGATACAACGACATACAAAAGTGCCCGTGTGAATATTCCGAACAT
>JAQSDT010000327.1 GCA_029946075.1 bacterium
CCTTGTGGGGGAGGGTTAGGGAGGGGGGTAACGTCATCGGGACTGCCCGTGTGGACCCCCTTCCCCAACCCTTCCCCACAAGGGGGAAGGGAGCCGTTCGTTCAGTGCCCACCTTACGAAGTGCAATGCGCGCATGACCCATCCCGGCGAGCAGTTCTATCCGGAAGGCGTCCGCTGGGACGATCCGATACCGCGCGGCACGTTGCCCGATCTGTTGTCGGCAGCGGCCGCCGAATACGGCGCGCGTCCCGCGCTCGAATTCCGCGATTCCCCGATCAGCTTCACTGAGCTGGAAGCGCTGGTGGAAATCGCCGCCAGCGCCTTCCTGCGTGCCGGCTACGGCCGGGACCATTCGGTCGCGCTGTTTCTCGGCAACTCGCCGGATCACCCCGTCAATTTCTTTGGCGCGCTGAAAGCATGTGCGCGAATCGTGCATCTGTCGCCGCTCGACGGCGAGATCGCGCTGTCGCACAAGCTCACCGACTCCGGCGCGCGCGTCCTCGTCACCAGCAATTTGTCGGCGCTGCTGCCGACCGCGCTGAAGTTTCTCGACAAGGGCATTCTCGACCGCCTGATCGTCTGCGAGGACGATCACTGGGGCAAGGTCGGCACGCCGCAAACGGCGCTGCCGGATAACCCGAAGATCGTTACGTATGCGAAGTTCACCGAAGGCGCCGTGAAGCCGGCCGCGTGGCCGGCGCAAACGGCCGATGACGTAGCCCTGCTGCAATATACCGGCGGCACCACCGGCCTGCCGAAGGGCGCGATGCTCAGCCACGGCAATCTCACTTCGGCTGTCTCTGTTTATGACGTCTGGGGCAAACCCTCGCGCCTCGAACGCAATGCGATCGAGCGCGTGATCTGCGTGCTGCCGCTGTTTCACATTTACGCGCTGACGGTGGTGCTGTTGTCGTCGATCCGCCGCGGCAATCTGATCTCGCTGCATCAGCGCTTCGACGTCGAGGCCGTGATGCGCGACATCGAGGTCAAGCGCGCCACGGCATTCCCCGGCGTGCCGACGATGTGGATCGCGATCGCCTCGTTGCCGGATCTCGACAAGCGCGATCTGTCGTCGCTGGTCAGCGTCGGCTCCGGCGGCGCGCCGCTGCCGGTCGAGGTCGCCCGCATTCTGGAGCGTCGCGTCGGTATGAAGCTGAAGAGCGGCTGGGGCATGACCGAAACCTGCTCGCCCGGCACCGCGCACCCGAAGGAAGGCCCGGACAAACCGGGTTCGATCGGCCTGATGCTGCCCGGCATCGAGATGGACGTGGTGGCGCTGGAGGATTCGACGAAGCTGATGCCGGTGGGCGAAGTCGGCGAGATCCGCATCCGCGGCCCGAACGTCACCAAGGGCTACTGGAACCGGCCACAGGAAACCGCGGAAGCCTTCGTCGGCGACCGCTTCCTCACCGGCGACATCGGCTACATGGACGCGGACGGCTATTTCTATCTGGTCGACCGCAAGAAGGACATGATCATCTCCGGCGGCTTCAACGTCTATCCGCAGATGATCGAGCAGGCGATCTACACCCACCCGTCGGTGCAGGAAGTGATCGTGATCGGCATCCCCGACGATTACCGCGGCGAGGCGGCGAAAGCCTTCATCAAGCTGCGCGCGGATGCAAAACCGTTCACGGCGGAAGAATTGCGCACGTTCCTCACCGGGAAGATCGGCAAGCACGAACTGCCGGCCGCGGTCGATTTCGTCGACGAGCTGCCGCGCACGCCGGTCGGCAAGCTGTCGCGCCATGAATTGCGGATGCAGCAGCCGTCGCAGGCCGCACCAAAACAAGCCGTATCAGGAGGTCGTTCGTAAGTATGGCCGTCGTCCCGGCGAAGGCCGGGACCCATACGCCGCGGCCTCGCTTGGGGCACAATGGGAGACGGCTTTCGTAACAACAGAGTTCGGTGGTTATGGGTCCCGGCCTTCGCCGGGACGACGAGAAACAAGAATTCGCGTAACTGAGAATCTAATTCGCTCACAAGGAGGATCCGATGGATCTCGCTTTCAGCAAGGAAGAAATAGCGTTTCGTGAGGAAGTTCGCAGCTTCTTCCAGACCAGTGTGCCGCCGGAGACGCGGAAGAAGATGGTCGAGGGCCGTCATCTCTCCAAGGACGAGATGGTCACCTGGTGGCGCATCCTGAACAAGAAGGGCTGGGGCACCTCGCACTGGCCGAAGGAATATGGCGGAACGGGGTGGACCTCCGTGCAGCACTACATCTTCAACGAAGAACTGCAGATGCACCCCGCGCCCGCGCCGCTCGCCTTCGGCGTCAGCATGGTCGGTCCGGTGATCTACACCTTCGGCAACGAGAAGCAGAAGAAGCAGTATCTGCCGCGCATCGCCAATGTCGACGACTGGTGGTGCCAGGGCTTCTCGGAGCCCGGCTCCGGATCGGATCTCGCCTCGCTCAAGACCAAGGCCGAGCGCCGTGGCGACAAGTACATCATCAACGGCCAGAAGACCTGGACCACGCTCGCCCAGCACGCCGACATGATCTTCTGCCTCTGCCGCACCGACAACAACGCGAAGAAGCAGATGGGCATCTCCTTCATCGTGTTCGACATGAAGTCGAAGGGCGTCACCGTGCGCCCGATCGAGACCATCGACGGCGGCCACGAAGTCAACGAAGTGTTCTTCGATGACGTCGAGGTGCCGGTCGAGAATTTGATCGGCGAAGAGAACAAGGGCTGGGATTACGCAAAATTCCTGCTCGGCAACGAACGTACCGGCATCGCCCGCGTCGGCGTCTCCAAGGAGCGGCTGCGCCGCATCAAGGAACTCGCCGCCAAGGTCGAGTCGAACGGCAAGCCGGTGCTGGAAGACCAGGGTTTCCGCGAGAAACTGGCTGCCTGCGAGATCGAACTGAAGGCGCTCGAGCTCACCCAGCTGCGCGTCGTCGCCGACGAAGGCAAGCACGGCAAGGGCAAGCCCAATCCGGCGTCCTCGGTGCTGAAGATCAAGGGTTCGGAAATCCAGCAGACCACCACCGAACTCCTGATGGAAGTGATCGGCCCGTTCGCCGCGCCCTATGACGAGCATGGCGACGACGGCTCCAACGAGACCATGGACTGGACCGCCCAGATCGCGCCGAGCTACTTCAACAACCGCAAGGTCTCGATCTACGGCGGCTCCAACGAGATCCAGCGCAACATCATCACCAAGGCGGTGCTGGGGCTGTAAGCCCCACCACAACGGTCGTCCCCCGCGCAGGCGGGGGATGGCGACGGAGAGGTCGGCAACGGCGTTGCCAGAGTTCGTAGGATGGGTGGAGCGCAGCGATACCCATCACAACAAGATCGGACAGTTCGATGGGTTTCGCTTCGCTCTACCCATCCTACGGGTTCATTCGCTTCCCATGCTCCAGGCATGAATTGAGAAAGTAAACAACATGGATTTTGATTTGTCCGAGGAGCAGCGCCTTCTCAAGGAAAGCATCGACGGTCTCCTGACCGACTCCTACGATTTCGATGCACGCAAGAAATACCAGAAGGAAAAGGGCGGCTGGAGCAAGGCCGTCTGGGGCAAGCTGGCCGAGCAGGGCCTGCTGGGCCTTCCGTTCGCGGAAACCGACGGCGGCTTCGGCGCCGGCGCGGTCGAAACCATGATCGTGATGGAAGCGCTCGGCAAGGCGCTGGTGCTGGAGCCCTATCTGGCGACCGTCGTGATCGGCGGCGGCTTTCTGCGCCATGGCGGCTCGGCCGAACAGAAGGCTGCGCATATCCCGGGGATCATCGACGGCAGCAAGACCTTTGCCTTTGCGCAGCTCGAGAAGAACTCGCGCTACAATCTCGCCGACGTCTCGGCCACCGCCAAGAAGAAGGGCGACGGCTGGATCATCGACGGTGAAAAATTCGTCGTGCTCAACGGCGAGAACGCCGACACGCTGATCGTCACCGCGCGCACCGCGGGCGGCCAGCGTGACACGTCAGGCATCGGCGTCTTCATCGTGCCGGCCAATGCCAAGGGCGTCACCCGCAAGGGTTATCCGACCCAGGACGGCCTGCACGCCGCCGACATCACCTTCACCGGCGTCGAGGTCGGCAGCGATGCCGCGATCGGCGATGCCGCCAACGGCCTGCCGCTGGTCGAGCGCGTGGTGGATGAAGCCCGCACCGCGATGTGCGCGGAAGCCGTCGGCGCGATGGATGAATCGCTGAAGAGCACCGTCGAATATCTGAAAACGCGAAAGCAGTTCGGCGTCGCCATCGGCACCTTCCAGACCCTGCAGCACCGCGCCGCCGACATGTTCGTCGCCCTCGAACAGGCCCGCAGCATGTCGATGTTCGCGACCATGGCGGCCGATTTCGACAGCGCCAGGGAACGCGCCACAGCCGTGGCCGCCGCCAAGGTGCAGATCGGCAAGTCCGGCAAGTTCATCGGCCAGCAGTCGATCCAGCTTCACGGCGGCATCGGCATGACGCAGGAAGCCAAGATCGGTCACTACTTCAAGCGC
>JAQSDT010000328.1 GCA_029946075.1 bacterium
CCAAGGTCGCGCCGCCCGCGCGCACCGAACGGCCCTGCGCGGTCAGCTCGGCGAAGACGGCGGTCATCGTCGTGCATGGCCAGAGCAATGCCGGCAATTTCGGCGGCGCGCGCTACACCTCGCGCGAGGCGGTCGACAATTTCGATCCCAACTCCGGCAAGTGCTTTGCCGCCGCCGATCCGCTGCTCGGCGCCGATGGCGTCGGCGGCAGCTTTGCGACGCGGCTCGGCGACATCCTGATCCAGGCCGGACGTTACGATCGCGTGGTCGTCATTCCGTTGGCCGTCGGCGGCGTCTCGCTGGCGGCGATCAATACCGAAGGCGCGGCCTGGACCACCAACGCGATCACGAAGATGAAGACGGCAGGGCTGACGCCGACGCACTTCCTGTTTCAGCATGGCGAAAGCGATGCGATCCTGACGACGACACCCGAACAATACGCGGTACTGCTGCATCAACTCGTGAAGCGGTTTCGCGATGCGGGTTTCGACGCGCCGTTCTACGTCTCACGTGGCGCCAAATGCGACTACGTCAAGCCGAACAACATTGCCGGCGTTCGCGCCGGTCAGCTGGCTGCCGTGAATGAAGCGCTCAACATCAAGCCGGGGCCCGACACCGACATGATCGGCAATGATGGCCGCGACGCCGACGACGGCTGTCACCTCAACGGCATCGGCACACTGGCCGATGCCGCGCTCTGGGCAGCGTTCATCAAATAGAGCTATCGATTCAGGCGCCGGCCGCGACCAGCACGGTTGCCTGCTCGCGCCGCCACCACGATCCGGCCCGGCTCAGGATCAACCCGGACACGATCAGCGTCGCGGCGAAGCCGGTCGGAATCCCGGTGAACATGTAGCAGGTGATGAGCGCGATGACACCGCCGAGCGCCGGCAGTTCATAAGCCTGAAAACCCGACTTCAATCCGATGCGCACGAGGAAGGCGACGGGAATGGCCAGCACCATCATGTCGTACATGAAGAGATAGGGCGTGGTCAGCAGCGTGCCGGCGGCGAGCGCGGCGGCTTTCAGCGTGTAGGGAATGCGGCTGCGCCACATCAGCGCCAGCACCACCGCAACGGATGCCGTGAGCACCCACTGGAAACCCCAGGCCAGCGGCTCGGTGCCGCCGAAGTAGCGCACCATCGAGAAGATGCTCTGCAGCTTCCACCAGGTCGCCTTGCCCTCGGTCAGGAACGCCTGCGAGAAGCGCGGCATCCAGTGGAAGAAGGCCATCCAGCTTTCGAGCCCGAAGGCGAAGTACGACACCAGCGCGAGCACGACCGCCGTCACGCCGGCGCTGATGAAGACGCGCCAGTGCCCGGCCGCGATCAACACGATCGGAAACAGCAGGCCATATTGCGGCTTGTAGGTCAGCAGCCCGAGGCAGATGCCGGCCAGCACCGGACGCACCGGGATCAGATAGATCGCGCCGCCGATCAGCGCCGCCGTGAGGAAGCCGTTCTGCCCGACGAACGAATTGATCAGCACGGTCGGAATTGCGACCGCGAGCAGCAGCCCGAAATTGTGACCGACGATGGCGCGCATCACCGCAAGATACGGCACCATGCTGAGATAGACCCAGCCGGCATAGCCGGCCGCATATGGCAGCATCGCCAGCAGCGATGCGACGAACAGGAACGGCGGCGGATAGTGCCAGGCGAAATAGCCGACGAAATCCTGACCGAGTTTCGCGACCTCGAGCTGTTTCTGGATATCCCAGTCATAGGCCTGCGCCGGCACGCCATCGAGCACCAGGCGGCCCGCCGCCCAGACGTTGATGAAGTCGGTGGGGATGCCAAGGCCGTTCGGATCGTAGATCCACCAGCTCGCGAAATAGGCCGCCGGGCAGAGCGTCAGATTCGCAACCGCCAGCGCAAAGCATACGCGCAGCAGCCAGCCCGGAATCGAAGCCTGCGCCGGTGCGGTCACGGGAACGGGGAGTGAGGCAGCCATGCAAAATCCCTGATCGGGCGTGCTCGATCCAAAGCGCACGC
Organism: bacterium; assembly: GCA_029946075.1. Taxonomy (GTDB): domain Bacteria; phylum Pseudomonadota; class Alphaproteobacteria; order Rhizobiales; family Xanthobacteraceae; genus Bradyrhizobium. The sequence continues at coordinate 1,995 of JAQSDT010000328.1, forward strand.
CCTTCAGAGATAGGCCCGCCGCCTTGAGGAATTGTTAAGGTTTGGCGCGGGGCCGGCTATTCCGTCGCCTCGGCGCACGCCGGGGGCCATAGCCACCGACGCCAATTGTCTACGACAGGCGTCTATCAAATTGCCATAAGCGAAGAGCGCGCGGTATGGGCCTGGCCTGCGCCGGGACGACGCGTCACTCCCAGCTCAGCGCGCCGCCGTTCTGGTACTCGATTACGCGGGTCTCGAAAAAATTCTTCTCCTTCTTCAGATCCATCGCCTCCGACATCCACGGGAACGGATTCTCGGTCTCGTCGAACACCCGCGCCAGCCCGAGCTGGGCGCAGCGGCGGTTGGCGATGAAGTGCATGTAGGTTTCGCACAGCGATGCGTTCAGCCCGAGGAAACCGCGCGGCATCGTATCGCGGCCGTAGGCGGCTTCCAGTTCGGCGGCTTCCCGCACCATGCCGCGGACCTCTTCCTGGAACGCCCTGGTCCACAGATCCGGGTTCTCGATCTTGATCTGGTTGATGACGTCGATGCCGAAATTCAGATGGATCGATTCGTCGCGCAGGATGTACTGGTACTGCTCGGCGATCCCGACCATCTTGTTGCGGCGGCCGAGCGAGAGGATCTGCGCGAAGCCGGTGTAGAACCACATGCCCTCGAAGATGACGTAGAAGGCGACGAGATCGCGCAGGAAGGCCTGGTCGGCTTCGGGCGTTCCGGTCTTGAAATCGGCATCGTCGAGATGCTGGGTATGCCTGATCGCCCATGCCGCCTTGTCGGTGATCGACGGCACCTCGCGGTACATGTTGAACAGCTCGCCCTCGTCCAGCCCGAGGCTTTCGACGATGTACTGGAAGGTATGGGTATGCACCGCCTCCTCGAAGGATTGCCGTAGCAGATATTGCCGGCACTCGGGGTTGGTGAGGTGGCGATAGATCGCCAGCACGATGTTGTTGGCGACGAGGCTCTCGGAGGCCGCGAAGAAGCCGAGGTTGCGCTTGATGGCGCGGCGCTCGTCCTCGGTCAGTCCGTCGCGGGATTTCCACAGCGCGATGTCGGCCTGCATCGAGACTTCGGTCGGCATCCAGTGATTGTTGCAGCCGGCGAGGTATTTCTCCCACGCCCATTTGTATTTCAGCGGCAGCAATTGGTTGACGTCGGCGCGGCAGTTGATCATCCGCTTGTCGTCGACGGACACGCGGCCGCCGCGGCGGTCGATGGCGCCGAGGCCGGTTTGATCAGCCTGGGCAACGGGCGGGATGTCGAAAGCCGGCGGCGCCTGACGCGGCGGGGCGGATGGTTCGGACCAGTCGAGCATTTTCGTTTCCTGTTCTTGTCGCCGCTTTACTGGCAGGCTTCGCATTCGGGATTGTCGATCGAGCACGCAATCGCGGCCGACAGATCGGGCGCGGTGACGGCGGACGTGACGTTGATGGCGGAACTGCCGGACATCATCGTCACGGATGCGACGCTGTTGAGCTTGCCGTCGGTGCCGCGCAGCGTCGACTTCTCGACATGCGTGGCGCTGCGCGAACGCAGATAATAGGTCGTCTTCAGCCCGCGCGCCCAGGCGAGGCGATAGAGCGCATCGAGCTTCTTGCCGGAGGGATTGGCGATGTAGAGGTTGAGCGACTGCGCCTGGTCGATCCATTTCTGCCGGCGCGACGCCGCCTCGATCAGCCAGGCGCTGTCGATCTCGAAGGCGGTGGCGTAGAGTGCCTTGAGATCGTCGGGGATACGATCGATCGCGCCGAGGCTGCCGTCGAAATATTTGAGGTCGTTGACCATTACCTCGTCCCACAACCCGTGCGCCTTGAGGTCGCGCACCAGGAACTCGTTCACGACGGTGAAGTCGCCGGACATGTTGGATTTGACGTAGAGGTTCTGGTAGGCGGGCTCGATCGACTGTGCGACGCCGCAGATGTTGGAGATCGTCGCCGTCGGCGCAATCGCCATCACGTTGGAGTTGCGCATGCCGGTCGATTTGACGCGCGCGCGCAGCCGATCCCAATCCAGCGTGATCGAGCGGTCCATGGCGAGACCGCCGCGGGCCTCCGCCAGCAGTTCGATCGAATCGATCGGCAGGATGCCCTGGCTCCACAGCGATCCCTCGAACGAGGGATAGCGCCCGCGCTCGGCGGCGAGATCGACCGAGGCCGAGATCGCGCAATAGGAAATCGCCTCCATGCTGGTGTCGGCGAAGGCGACCGCCGCATCCGAGGCTACCGCAATCCGCAGCGCCTGCAGCGCGTCCTGAAAACCCATCAGGCCGAGACCGACCGGGCGATGCCGCAGGTTGGACCGCCGCGCTTCGGGAATGGTGTAGAAATTGATGTCGATGACGTTATCGAGCATCCGCATCGCAATGCCGACGGTGCGCTGCAAATGTGCGCAGTCCAGCCTTTCGTCGTGGATATGGTTGAGCAGATTGATCGAGCCGAGATTGCAGACCGCGGTCTCCTC
>JAQSDT010000329.1 GCA_029946075.1 bacterium
TCACCCCAACTGGTGATGAAATTGCCCTCGCGATCCAGCACCACCATCGGATGGGCGCCGCGGTTGAACACGTAGACGCGGTCCTTGCTGTCGACGGCGACGGACGCCGCGTCCGTCAGGCTCCAGCCATCGGGCAGCTTTGCCCAGTTTTCGACGACGCGATAACGATGCTCGCCCGAGCCGAGAATGGTTGGCATGGGTATTCCTCTCAATTCGTCATTCCGGGGCGGCGCGAAGCGGCGAACCCGGAATCCATAACCACAATAATGAGTATGGATTCCGGGCTCGTGCTTCGCACGCCCCGGAATGACGAGGTTGGTTTGTCACGAAATCGCCGCCCGCGGTCCGACGTTACGCGGCAGCAGCCCTTCCTCGATCGCCTTGATCTGCAGCGCGAGGTGTTTTGAGCCGATGCGGCATTGCGCGAGGCCGCCGGCGATCAGCCAGAGACCCGGCTGGCCGGTGCGCGTGTACATGCCGCGCAGTTCCTGTTCCTCACCAAAGCCCCAGATGGCGCCGACGCGCTGCTCGACGCCTTCGCCGAACAGCTTTCGCACCAGTTCTTCCTGCCGCTTGTAACCGGTCGCCAGCACGACGAGGTCGGCGGTGACCGTCTCGCCGTTTTTCATCCTCGCGCCGCCGGAAACAAAGGTGTCGATGTCGCCGAACTGCTTGAGCTTGATCGCGCCCTTGACGATCAAATCCGAGCAGCCGACGTTGAAATAATAGCCGCCGCCCCGGGTGAGGTACTTGAACTGCCAGCCGGTATTGTCCTCGCCATAGTCGAGCTTGAAGCCGGCGCGTTCGAGGCCATCGAGCAGGTCCTGGTCCAGCGCCTTGGACTTTTCACCGGTCAGGCGGTGGCTCTTCCGCGCGAGCTGCAGCGGCATCGAGGTCGCGATCAGATCGTTGTCGTCGAGCGTGCCTTCATTGTAGGGCGCATAGACCAGTTGCGCCGAGGGCTCGATGCTGACGACCAGCGTCGACGAGCGCTGGAACATGGTGACGTCGGCGCCGCTGGAATGCAGGTCCTGCGCGATGTCGTGGCCGCTGTTGCCGGTGCCGACCACGATGGCGCGCTTGCCCTTCCAGTTCTCGCCGTCGTCATACTGGCTGGAATGCATCACCTTGCCGGCAAAGTCCTGCAGGCCCGATATTTCCGGCACGCTCGGAATGCCGCTGACGCCGGTTGCCAGCACCACATGGCGCGGATGCATCGTGCGTTTGGTGCCGTCGGCGAGGCGCAAGGTCACGGTCCAGCGGCCTTGCTTCTCGTCGTAGCTGCCGCCTTCGAACTCGGTCTCGGTCCAGAAATTCAGCTCCATCGCCTCGACATAGGCTTCGAACCAGTTGGCGAGCTTGTCCTTGGGGATGTAGGTCGGCCAGTTCGGCGGGAACAGCATGTAGGGCAGGTGGTTGACCTGCACCTGATTATGCAGCGTCAGCGCGTGGTAGCGCTTGCGCCAGTTGTCGCCGATGCGCTTCTCGCGATCGACGATCAGCGTATCCACGTTGAACTGTTTCAACCTTGCTGCGATCGAAAGCCCGGACTGTCCGCCGCCGATCACCAGCACAGTGGGGTCGCGGTCGGCATACCCAGCGGATTGCTTTCGCAGATCGAGCCAGTTCGGTCCGCGGAAATCGCGCGAATAGGCGTTGCCGCGCGGGCGCTGCACGCCGAGCTGTTCCTCGAACCCCTTGAGCTCGCCGAGTTCGGTCAGCAGCGTCCAGGCCTTCAGGCGGTTGCCGTCTTCCGCATCCGGAACGAGGCGGATGATGCCGGCGCCGCGGCCGACTTTGGTTTCGAACCTGAAAATCGCCTCGATTGCGTTGGTGCCCGCCCGCATCACTTTGCGTGGGGAGGCGCGGTCGGGATCGACCGCAAAGCCCGACGGCGTGAGCGCGCGGGCCAGCGGCGGCAGCGCTTCCAGAATGGCTTCGGCGCCGTTCAGCGTCTGGATGTTCCAGCTCAGCGCCAGCACGTCGCGCCAGTAGCTGTCGGGATGGAACAACGCCTTGAGCAGGGCCGCATCGGGCCTGGTCAGCGCTTCCTCGAATTGCGCCAGCCAGTTGTCGGCGGCTACTGCGCTGTCGTCCGTCCTGTCGAGCATCGGCGTTTCTCTTCGGCCTGCCGTCTATGCGGCGTTGTCCTCGGGGTTTTCCCTGGACCGAAGCCTATACCCATTCCTCACGGTGCTGAAAGGCCGTGAGGAGATATCCGATATTCGTTAGAGAGTGAGGACATGCCCCTGATCCGGCGGCACGCGGCCGTTGAGGGTGTCGAGATAGACATTCTGCACGGCGGCAGGCCCGTGGCCTTCGGTCACGATGATCCACCTGTCGAGATTTGGCACGAAGCCCGCCCACGCGGCGCCGAAGCGTTCGTTGAAACCACCCGGTCCCCACTCCTTGGCGCGCTTGCGAATCTGGTCGGGCGCAAAGAACCAGCTCGGCTTGGCGCCGGGCAGCACGGGCTCGTCCGCCGACGTGCTGCGATGGGTCAGCCCGACGCGCCCCGAATATTTCATCTGCTCGCCGAAGTGCCGGTGCAGTTGTTCGCGCAGCGCGCTGTTGCCGGCCATATCGACATAGGCGACGGGCCGGTCTGAAGGCATCGAGGTCACCTTGTCATAGGTGACGACCTCGTCATAGCAGCCGAGCGATTTGACGAAATCGACATTGCCGGCCGAGGTAAGTCCGATCACCTTGATGCCCCTGCCGTGGATCAGGTAAGCGAGGCCATAGGCGGTCTTGCTGGAAGCGGAGGACAGCATCACGCGTTTCGCGCCGAAAAATTCGTTCTCACCGAGAAAATCGTCCACCAGGAACGACAGCGTGAACAGCGGCCGCAGCAGCGCCTGGTAATAGCCCTGCTTGCCCGCAAACGCCGGATCGCCGCTGATGCGCGAATACGCATTGTAGACGGGGGCAACGCCCTGCCGGTGCGCGGCACCGTCGCGCAAGCCGCGCTTGCTGACGTCGGCGGCCTCGATGACGAGATGCGTCGCCATCGGAAAATAGCCGAACAGGGTTTCGCCGACGGCGATATCAGGATGTTTCGAGGCGATCACCTCACCGAAACCCCACACCGGAATGTTGCCGTAGCCTGCCGGCGCCGGAAACAATTGCCAGTATTTCAGCTGATCGCCGAGCGCGGCGTAGGTGATGTTGTTGGCGGTGAAGGCAAAGCGGGTGACTTCTACGAGCAGCGCCTCGTTCGGCAGTGCCGCGGCGTCAGGCCGTTCTGTGTCGATCACCTTGCATTGCTGAAGATCATCGCGGGCGACGATGAAGTCGGTCGATTGCATGTTCGGGCTCCCTGCGCATCACATGCCGCGATCATTGCGCCGCTACATGACCGCTTTGCAACAGCAATGACGTTTAAAACATCGTTTGGAATTTGGACCCAAATCCCGCCTCCGTCATTGCGAGGAGCGCAGCGACGAAGCAATCCATCTGTCCGTTATGCCGCGCGATGGATTGCTTCGCTGCGCTCGCAATGACGGCGAGATTCACGCGCTCGCGCGCAGCCTTCCCTCGGCATAGAGATCCCGCAGCTTGCGCTTGAAGATCTTTCCCGTCGCCTCGCGCGGCATCGCGTCCATGAACTGGATATCCTTCGGCACCTTGAAATTGGCAAGCTTGCCGCGCAAAAATTCCTGCACCGCGCCCGATGACAGCGCCGTATTCGCTTCCGGTTCAACGCAGGCGAACAGCCGCTCGCCGAATTCGTCGTCGGGCACGCCGAACACGGCGCAGTCGCGCACGCCGTCCATGCCGATCAGCGCGTTCTCGATTTCGGCCGGGTAGATATTGACGCCGCCCGAGATCACCATGTCGCGCTTGCGGTCGCACAGGAACAAATATCCGTCCGCGTCGAGATAGCCGACGTCACCGACGCTGACGAGGCCGTCGCGGCCGGCCTCGGCGCGCGCCTCGGCCTTGCCGTGATAATCGAAGTCCGGCACCGACACCTGCCGCATGAAGATCTCACCGGGCTCGTCGACATCGCACAAGGTCCCGTCGGGCCGGAAGATCCTGACGATGCCGCCCTCGATGGCGCGGCCGACCGTGCCGGGCTTCTTCAGCGCTTCCTCGGCGGAATGCCACACCGGAATCCCGGTCTCGGTCGAGCCGAAATATTCGTGCACCACCGGTCCCCACCATTCGATCATGGCGCGCTTGACCTGCGGCGGGCAGGGCGCCGCGCCGTGCACGACGAAGCGCAGCGACGACAGGTCGTAGCGGCGCTTGATATCGTCGGGCAGCCGCAGCAGCCGCACGAACATCGTCGGCACCATGTGCATGTGGGTGACGCGATGCCGCGCGATCAGCTGCAACATGTCTTCGGGGTCGAAGCGCGGTTCGAGCACGATGGTGCGGGCGGAGCGGAACGCCAGCATGCCATAGGAGTTCGGCGCCGAATGATACATCGGCCCGTTCATCAG
>JAQSDT010000330.1:0-621 GCA_029946075.1 bacterium
GTGTCCGGAACGAGTTGCTTGATAGCTATTGCATACAGCACGCGCTGTAGCTCTTTGCCTCGGTCGAGCACGATCTTGTCCGGCCGGCGCGGCGTCGCTCCGGTCTTGTAGTCGGAGATTCTCACCCCGCGGCCTCCGGCAGCGATATCGACGCGATCGATCCGCCCGGTGAGCTTCAATCTTGAGGATCCGACGAAAATTTCGCCCTCGGACGGCCAAGGGGACTGCTTTTCGTCACGGGCCGAAGTAAGGCCGAAGCTCACCTCGCTCCAACTCGTCGTATCTGTCTCGAAGCTCGTGTCGATCGTCAGTCCTCGCAAGCTGCGTCGAGCGGCTTCATCAAGCGAGTGATTCCAGAGTAGGGTTGGAGGGACCAGCCGTTCGAGTGGCCAATGCCGAAAAACGTGGTCAACCGCGGCTGCTAGTGCGAACTCGATTTCATCGTGTGATGCGCGGGTGAAACCTGGCGCAGGCTCGAGCGCACTAATAGTGCGTGCGAGCAATTCGTGGATAAGTTCGCCAAAGGCGAGGTGATCCAGGGCAAGGGGCACCTCGGAGAGCGCAACGGGGCGCATGTCCAGTGCATATTTCCAAAGGAAGCCGAGCGGATCACGCACCATA
>JAQSDT010000330.1:631-4448 GCA_029946075.1 bacterium
CGTCACCGCGCGGCGAACCGCCGGATGTCCCGCGCGAACCGTACCGTCGTGGGCGGTTGCGTCCTCCCGGTTCCAGTCCCGCCAGCAACTAGAGGCGGCCTTGATGCGGTCCGACTTTCCGGCCTCGGCCGCTCGCGCTAGTAGGCGATCGGTTTCGCTGAAGGCATGCTCTGGGATGCGGCTTCGTGTGCAAATCCGGGTCGGAAGCGCGGTCGGCCACAACGCGCTGGCGGATTGGAGACCACCCTCGGTCGAGCGACGGCTGCGCGAAAGAACGATCTCCTCGGCAGGACTCGAAACAAGCAGCTTGAAGCAGGAGCGGTCTCTTTCGGCGGTTGAGCTGGGTACGAGGAGACGGCGTGGAAGGATATGATCCGGCAGAAGGGGATCTTCCGCATTCGACCGTGGCCAACTTCTTCCGGCGACACCGAGCAGACGCATCCAGCGCCGCGGAGTACCGATCAGATGGGAAGCCGGGCACCAGACGACGCTGTTTCCTGGATGCCGAGAGTCCCGGATGCGCAGGCTGTCGAGCGACAGAGCAACTGCGGCCGGAGGTGCATTTCGGAGCGCATCGCGCCACAAACCTAGGCTTGCTCCGCCAAGAAACGCCTTTCCGGCCTGGTCTGCATTTGCAAGCCCAGGTGCCAACGCTTCGAGCAATGGAGGAAGTGTTCGTTCGGCTGCGTCCGGGTTCGAGCGATGATCTCGCGCGTAGCTGAGCGCTCGCCGCCATTGGTCGACGTTGAGAAGTCCGGCCTTGCGCGGAAGACCTGCAGCCCAGTCGGCGGGCACGGCGGCCGCCTCGGTTGACGAAGAATGCGCTAGCAGGCGTCTGACGCGCTCTTGGCTGATGCCGTTCCCGAGTACGTCGGCGAGGGCCGCGCAGGACTGTCCCTCCCAGGAGCCGAGCGCGGGTAGTCCGTGCGAGAAATGGATCGGCAATTCGGCGTGCCCCGCCAACACCTGCATGTGTTCGTCCCAGGTTGGTGTCGACGCGGCGGTGATGGCGATGTCGCTGGCACTGACGCCCGAGCTGAGAAGCTGGCGCGCCCACCTGAGCGCTTCGACGACCTCGGCCCTGGGATCTGCACTCAGCTCACCGCGGATGACTTTTGGAGACTCCGTGGTGGGCACCGAAACTTGACCAGGGAACCAGTCTCGCCCTAGTTTTGCCGGCGCACTCCACGAGACCTCCAAATGCGCCGAGAGTGCAACCAGGAGAGGCCGCCATACAGGCTCGACATCGACGAGACCTTCCAGCGAGATGCTGCCGAAGAGCGTTGAGGCAAAGCGGACGCGCTCGACCGCGGCATCCCGCAACGGGCGCGGCAGCATGGCTCCATAGGGTAGCGCTTCGCTCACTCTCTGCTCCAAGAGGGCGAGGTCGGCGAGCCGTCCGGATATGGGCGCGAGAGCCGTCAGGTCCAGATCCGCACCCCATGCGTGATTCAGCGTCTGCATTGCGGCCCGGACCATCCCGGGGAGATTCTTGACCTTATCGATCTGCGAATAGCCGTCGGCGCGAAGCGCCGCCGCGACTACCGTGGAGAGAACTTCTCTGTCGGCGGCGCGGCTGAAACCTCCGGCCAGGCGCGCCGCGAGCAGAGGCAACGTAAGAATATCGGTGCCCACTTCGTTCGCCTTGGCAGCCCAAAAGCGCCTCATGCCCAAGGCCAGCGGTCCGTCTACGATCATGACGCGGCGTTTCATAGTTACGGGTCGATCATGATAATGAGAAAGACGAAGTCAGCTCTCTCTTTTGCGCAGGTGCCTTTTGGGCGAGGAGCCCGGAGCGGGCCCCCAGTTTCGCCGAAAGAGACAATTAACACCATAGGCAATCTCAAGTGGTCGATAGCCAAATGGCCGACGGCGCGCCGGTGCTTCGTCTCGATCTCAATGCAGCGTTCTTTAACGATCCAGATGATCGCGGTTATCCGTCGCGCCTTCGTACTGGCCACGTGCGCCTGCGGGCCGTGGCCACGTTCTTGAACCGTCCGGGCCGCCTTTCCCATGCGAGTTCGATGGAATCGACGACACAATTTCGAACACCGGCGTTGTTGGCTAGGTGTTCGTAGTAGTCGGTCCTCAGACCTGATAAGCTTGGTCGGAAAGCCTATCAGTGAACAAAATTCCATAACATTCGATGGGCGAACCTCTGCTTTTTGACGCGTGAATTGGTTCAGGCGCGATTGAATGCGGTCGCCCAGGTCGAGCGTTCAATGATCCCGTTGACGCGGCCGAGGTAAGCGACAGCATCTTGTGCTGCCATGGCCGCAGGCCCGTCATTTGCTGACGGGCAGGGGAGCCTTGAGATTTGGAGAGCTCCTATTCGCCCGACAAACGGTTGAGCAGCGAAGCTGCGTCCTGCAACCGGTGCGTTTCGTAGAACATTTGCTCGAGATCCATCGAAACTCTCACTCCTTCACTTACACTACCGGCCAGCGCGCAGGCCTCGGCAGCCTTGGCAATCCGTGCGGCCTCGCCGAGGCGAATACCAATCTCGGTCAAGATCAGGCCAATTGCCTGTTCGGTAACTTTGCGATCCATCATTGCCTCCGATTTACGGCGACAGTGACGCTCCACGTGCCGGGGAAGTCGAGCGGAAACGCAGCAATCTAGTGGCTCTTATCAGCCGGTCCGGATCACAAAATGATCCGAAAGAGCCCAAGGCTCTACGACCTATTTGGTCGGACGCTTTGGGGTGGCCTTCGGCGCGCCTTTTCCGGCAACATGGTCCTTAAAAAGCTTAACGGGATCGGCGCCAAGAGCGCGCGCAATGGCCGTGAACTCGATGATATCAAGGCGACGCTCGCCATTCTCATACTTTGCGACAAAAGATTGAGGGCGGCCGAGTTTTTTGGCCAACGCCTGCTGGCGAATGTCCGCTGATTTCCGCACTGCGACAAGCAGGTCGATCAGCCGGGCATAATCTGCGGATTTGAGGGTCTTCTGCATTTGCCGCCAAGGCCGTGAATCGGCGGCAAGTAATCTGATCCCGAAAACGGATTATCCCAAAATAGGATTATATTAACCGACCCTACCGATAGTGATCGCGGCAGCCGAGGGTTTTGTGGACTTCGGTAATAAGGGAAGCGATGTGCTGACCTGTCCACGCCGGGTCGTTCATGAGGCGGCGGGAGGGCAAATCGAGTAGTAAGCGGGGATGGTCCATGAATATTGCGGTGAAGGCGGCCTTGGGCTGTGCACTTGGATTTATCGTTGTCGGAGCTCTGGTCGGCGGCGGGAAAAGCGCTCCTCCGCCAGCTCCGAGCGTGCCCCTTCCCTCTGATCAGGCCCGTTTTATTGAGGCCGTCACAAAGGCGCGCTCCCAGTTTATTGCGGCCGCAAATGAGCTGGCTGCAGGAGGTCTTCGCAACAGCAGACAGCAGGCGGTTTGCAACGCCCTCCAAGGCAATTACGTTTCCGGCTGGATCGCGAAGGTTGCGGATCAATCAACAAATGGGGATGGCAAAGGTGTGGTTACCCTCGAGCTTGCCCCAAACTTGCAGGTATCGACCTGGAACAACGCCGTATCTGATTTTTCTGACAAAACCTTGATCGATCCGGAGAGTCAGCTCTTTAAGTCTCTGGCTGCAATGAAGAGAGGTGATACCGTCCGGTTCTCTGGTGATTTCTTTCCATCAAAAGTCGATTGCGTGAGAGAAATGAGCGTGACCCTGGCAGGGTCGATGAGGAGCCCGGTCTTCACCATGCGCTTCTCATCGATCCGCAAACTTTAGCGGTAAGGCTGGTCCATTCGTTGCCCTACCGTCAAAAACTTAGGTACCGAGGCGGCATTTTGATGATGAGACGG
>JAQSDT010000331.1 GCA_029946075.1 bacterium
ACTCTTAATCAGCGGGTCGTAGGTTCGAGCCCTACAGCGCCCACCATTGCCGGACTGCAACGAAGCCCCGCTGATGCGGGGCTTTTTCTTTGCTTTGGCTCTGCCTGACAGCGGAAATGCCGCGCAGATAGATTGGAAGAAAATGGCCTTGGGACCCACCGGGGACCCACCATAGATTCTGTGTATGTTCAGCTACTTTTTTTGCTAATTCTTAGCGTAACAGTCCGCATTCCCGCGCCTTACTGAACGAACTAACTGAGGTGCTTCCTGGTGGCCAAAACTCAGCCTCTCGATGGCGTCATCGGAACTGCAAAGAAGGCATTGGCAAACAAGGATCATTTGGAGCTTGGCCGACTGATCGCCCGCGAACTCGATCAGCGCGAGGCGACCACTGCCGACTTCATCGTACTGAGCAAACGGATCGGCTGTTCGCTGCGCACCAGCCGTTACGCCGCCGACGTTTACCGCTTAGCCCAAAACGTCGGCCTTTCGGCGAAGGAGGTCGCGGACATCGGCTGGACGAAGCTGGCCGTCATGACCGCCGCCTCTGGAGATGCACCCGCGAAGGCCGATCTAGTCGCATTCTGCGCGGGCCGCACCGTGACCGAATTGCGAGCGGCACTGGCTGGCAAGGCCGGTGCCGTGAAAACCGTAGCGTTCACCCTGAACAAGAGACAACGGGCCGAACTTGATGCCGCGCTGGTTCGGTTTGGAGCTAGGCGGCATGGCCGGAGCATCTTGGGTAAAGAGCTGGCGCTGATGAAGCTGGTTTCCAAGGCGATCTAAACCGAGGCAATTAAACATCTGGTATTTTGCAATTGATTGCACAGAGTAATCTGTTTCTGGCGCTCGATTCGCTGAGGTAACGAGGGGTTGCTCAAATGACCACGCGTCCGGGCATCATCCCCGGGAGAGCCCGATGAACGTCCAAACGTCAGCATCGGGACAAGAGGTCCTGGCAGGCCTGGTTGAGCGCGTGACATTCCACAATGCCGAAAACGGCTTCTGCGTGCTCCGGGCCAAGGCCGGGGCCATCGCGATCTGGTGACCGTGATCGGCCACGCCGCGACTATTTCAGCCGGCGAGTGGATCACTGCGTCGGGCGAATGGGTAAACGACCGTACTCATGGCCAGCAGTTCAAGGCGCGCTTTATGCGGACCTCGGCGCCGACCTCGGTCGAGGGTATCGAGAAATACCTTGGTTCCGGGATGATCCGCGGCATCGGCCCGGTCTACGCCAAGAAACTGGTCAAGGCCTTTGGTGAAAAGGTGTTTGATGTCATCGAGGCGGAGCCGGGCCGGCTTCGCGAGGTTACCGGTATTGGAGCGGTGCGCGCCAAACGCATCACGGACGCATGGGCCGAGCAGAAGGTCGTCCGTGAGATCATGGTCTTCTTGCATAGCAACGGCGTGGGAACCGCCCGTGCCGTGCGTATCTACAAGACCTATGGCTCCGACGCTGTGCAGGTCATGACCGAGAACCCCTATCGACTGGCACGCGACATCCGCGGCATCGGGTTTAAGACCGCTGACGCCATCGCCATGAAGCTCGGCATCGAGAAGACGGCGATGATCAGGATACGCGCCGGCATCTCCTACGCCCTCACTGAGGCCATGGACGAGGGGCATTGTGGGCTCCCGACTGAGGAACTGGTACGGTTGGCGGTCGATCTACTCGAAGTCCCGAAGGAGTTGGTTCAGACCGCGCTCGATCTGGAACTGGCCGAGGGCAACGTCATTGCCGACAGAGTCGGCGAGACACCTTGTGTATTCCTCGCCGCGCTCTACCGGGCTGAACGCGTCATCGCGGAGCGGCTACTGCGGCTGACGAATGGCACGCTGCCCTGGTCCTGGATTGACCCGGACAAAGCGCTCCCCTGGATCGAGCAGAAGACGGGCCTCACACTTGCCGCAAGCCAGGTCGTTGCGATCCGCCTGGCCCTGCTCTCCAAGGTCCTGATCATTACCGGCGGGCCTGGCGTGGGCAAGACGACCATCGTTAACTCGATCCTGCGTATTCTCGCCGCGAAAGGCGTCAATCTGCTGCTCTGCGCCCCAACTGGTCGGGCCGCCAAGCGGATGACGGAGGCCACCGGGTTTGAGGCCAAGACCATCCATCGGCTCCTCGAAACCGATCCCAAGGGCGGCGGCTTCAATCGCGACAGCGACAACCCGCTCGATTGCGACCTGCTGGTTGTGGACGAGACCTCCATGGTCGACGTCATGCTGATGCAGGCGTTGGTTAGGGCGATCCCCGATGAAGCTGCGCTCCTCATCGTGGGCGATATTGACCAGCTTCCTTCGGTGGGACCTGGTCAAATCCTGGCCGACGTCATCGCCTCGGGTGCTGTACCGGTCGTGCGCCTGACCGAGGTCTTTAGGCAGGCTGCCCAGAGCCGCATCATCACGACGGCCCATCGGATCAATCAGGGCGCCATGCCCGGCTTGTCCAAGCCTGAGGGAGACAGCGACTTCTATTTTGTGCAGGCGGACCACCCGGAGACGGCCGTTCCGCGCATCATCGAACTGGTAAAAACCCGCATCCCGCAGCGCTTCGGCCTCGATCCGATCCGTGACATTCAGGTGCTGTGCCCGATGAACCGCGGTGGCGTCGGCGCTCGTTCGCTGAACATTGAATTGCAGGCGGCCCTCAACTCTGCCGGCGAACGCAAGGTCGAACGATTTGGCTGGACCTTTGCGCCTGGCGACAAGGTCATGCAGATCGAGAATGACTACGACAAGGAAGTCTATAACGGCGACATCGGCTACGTTGACGATGTCGACCCCGAGGCCGCCGAACTGACCACCAGCTTCGATGGACGTGCCGTCACTTATGGTTTTGGCGAACTGGACACGCTGGTGCCGGCCTACGCCGCGACCATCCACAAGAGCCAAGGCTCCGAATACCCGGCGGTCGTCATCCCCGTGCTCCACTCAACATTACGCGATGTTGCAGCGGAACCTGCTCTACACCGGCGTTACTCGCGGCAAGCGGCTGGTCGTGCTGGTGGGCCAATAGAAGGCGGTCGCCATCGCCGTCAAGAACGTGTTGGGGCGGAGGCGCTGGTCGAAACTGGACGAGTGGCTTTCTAGGCCGCCTGGCGGCTCCAAACTGCAAGCTTCGTGAGGCCCCTCAAGTGAAAACTCTCGGCCTCTTTCAGGATCCATCATTTAGGCGCTGGCTGGGCGGTATCGAGCCGGCCTGGGCGCTGCTTGATGACAAAAGTCTTGCGGCGCTGCGTCACCCGCCGTCGCCGATGGCGGGCCCGATCTGCCTTGCCGCCGACTTCTCGCCGGACGAGATTGGGATGTCAGCTGTTGCCCGGAATGCCCTTATCCTTCTGCACTCGGCGTCGGTGGGTCCCGGGCTGAAGTTGACGGCTACTGGCAATCTCTCGCGCAGCGTCGTGGCAGAGATGTGCGATCTCTTTACCTGGCCAGGGTTCGACAAGGCTGATGCGTTCCGGCTTCACAAGGTCATCAACGAACCGGATTTTCTGCCGCTGTTCTTTGTTCGCCATGCTGTCGAGGCAAGTAAACTCGTCCGGCAATACAAGGGCCTCTCAGGATCTCGCCCACTGGGCGACAGATGCTCGAAGCCCCCGGCCGACAGGCGCTGCAAGCAATCCTGTTCCATGTCGCTTTGTGGGGGCTTGATCTCGGCTATCTCGGTCGCGGCCTGCATAGGGATTGGCCACAACGCGACGTCGGCATTGTGCTCTGGTCGTTGTCGGTTGCCGCAAACGACTGGCAGTCGAGCCACCGCCTGACCCGCATGTGCACGGTCCCGACGAAAGGCGTGTTGAAGGAACAGTGGGACTCAGGAACTGGCGCAATGGAAGCAAAGATTCTGCGCCCGCTACGCTGGTTTGGTTTGCTTGAATACAGGCAAGAAGACGTTCCTGGCAGTCGATTTGAGAAGGCGCGCTTCTATCGCAAGAGCCCGTTGTTCGACCGATTTCTGTCTTTCGGCGTCAGACTTGAGGTGGCGGGCGGACCTCGTCACTGACCGAGCAACATCCCTCTCAGCTAGAACCTCGCCGATGGGTGAATGGACCTGTCTGTGCTGATGTGGAAGTTTGTGCAATTGCTTGCAATATAAACGCCCCTGGATCACGGCAAGGGTATTGTCCGCTGAAGGCCCTGTCATCGCCGCCGGAGTGGACAAAGGAGAGAACTGGCGCGTCACGCTTAAATTGCGCGATCCGCGCTCTCCAAGCAGGCCCAATAGGCAAGGTTTCTCAAGCGGTTAGATTAGGTCCCGCCTGGGCTTCATCATAAGTGTTGCCGGATATAGTTTGCGGTGGGGACAGGCGTTCTAGCGTGACCGGCGAACGAGCGGGGAGCTGCCTTCCCAGGACTCGGCCGCGACCGTGCCTCTGACCGCATCCTTGGGCGACGTTATCGCACCCTGGTGCAGAACCGTGACGATGCG
>JAQSDT010000332.1 GCA_029946075.1 bacterium
GTCGTGCTGCTAGACCGCGACGAGAAGGCGGCGGCGGAGGCAGCGAGGGAGATCGGCGGCAATGCCACGAGTTTTGCGCTCGACGTCGCCGATCGCGACGCCTGCGCCGCGATGGCCAAGCAGATCGCCGACAAGGTCGGCCAGGTCTCGATCCTCGTCAACAATGCCGGCATCGTCCGCCGCAACGGCATGCTCGGCGCCGCCGCCGACGTGATCAAGGATTGGGAAGACATCATCTCGATCAACCTCACCGGCGTGTTCAACGTGACGCATGCGTTTCTGGCGCCGCTGCGCGCCACCAGGGGCCGCATCGTCAACATCGGCTCGATCCAGTCGATCGTCCATGTGCGCACGCCGAGTTCGCCGGCCTATACGGCCTCCAAGCACGGCGTGCTCGGCTTCACCAAGGCGCTGGCCGCCGAACTCGGCAAGGAGGGCGTCCGCGTCAACGCGATCGGTCCCGGCTTCATCGCCACGCCGCTCAACGCCAATGCCCGCGCCAACAATCCGGAGCTGGTGAAGACCTTCCTCGATCACACCCCGCTCGGCCGCGCCGGCACCGCCGAGGACATCGTCGGCCCCGCGATCTTCCTCGCCTCGGACCTCTCGGCCTACGTCTCCGGCGAGATCGTGATGGTCGACGGCGGCTACCGGGCGGTCTGAAGCATCATGTCCAACGCCCCGCATTTCGATATCGACGTCCCCTCGTTTTGGGCGGACCCCTATCCGGCGCTGGCGCGAATGCGCAAGGAAGCGCCGATCGCGTTCGTGCCGCAGCTCGGCTCGACGGTGTTCACGCGGCGCGACGACATCTTCACGCAGGAAAAACGCATCGACGTGTTCTCCTCGCATCAGCCGGGCGGCCTGATGAACACGCTGATGGGCCATAACATGATGCGCAAGGACGGCGATGCGCATATGAGCGAGCGGCAGGCGATGTTCCCCGCGGTGTCGCCGCGCACCGTGCGCGATACCTGGGTGAAGCAATTTCAGGCCCACGCCGACCGCATCCTCGAAGACCTCGCGCCGAAAGGCGGCGGCGATCTCTGCAAGGTGCTGGCGCTGCCGCTGTCGGCGGAATGCCTGAAGGACGTCACCGGCCTCACCAACATGCGCTACCAGGACATGGACGCGTGGTCGCAAGCGATGATCGACGGCATCGCCAACTACACCGGCAACAAGGAAGTCGAGGCGCGCTGCCACGCCGCCACCGCCGGTATCGATGCGGCGATCGACGACATGATTCCGGTCGTGACGAAGCACCCGAACACGTCGATCCTCAGCGTGCTGCTCGCCGCCGGCCAGAACATGGACAGCATCCGCGCCAACATCAAGCTGGCGATATCAGGCGGGCAGAACGAACCCCGCGACGCCATATCCGGCGCAATCTGGGCGCTGCTGACGCATCCAGAACAGCTCGCGCTGATTCTTGCCGGCAAGGCAAAATGGCTCGACGCGTTCGAGGAGTATGCGCGCTGGATCGCGCCGATCGGCATGTCGCCGCGTCGGGTCGCGAAACCATGGTCCTATGGCGGCGTCGACTTCGAGCCGGAGGATCGCGTGTTCTTCATGTTCGGCTCGGCCAATCGCGACGAAGCCTGCTTCAGCGATCCAGACAGCTTCGAC
Source organism: bacterium (assembly GCA_029946075.1). GTDB lineage: Bacteria > Pseudomonadota > Alphaproteobacteria > Rhizobiales > Xanthobacteraceae > Bradyrhizobium. The sequence continues at coordinate 1,627 of JAQSDT010000332.1, forward strand.
GTCACCCGCAGCACCCAGAAGAGCATCGCCTTCGGCGCCGGGCCGCATTATTGCGCGGGCGCGTTCGCCTCGCGCGCGATGGTGGCCGACGTCGCGCTGCCCGGCGCCTTCGCCCGGCTGAAAGGCCTGCGGCTCGACGAACGCGAGCCGGTGCGGATCGGCGGCTGGGCGTTTCGCGGTCTGCTCAATCTGCCGGTGAAATGGGACGCGCCGTAAATCCTGCGGCGGGACATGGTCAGGCGGTCACCCGAACCGCGCGCGCGACCGCTCCCTTGCCTTCTCGGCCTCGATCTCGCGATCACGCGCCGGAGCATTGGTTTGCAGCGAAACCAAAAGTCGCCGCGCGCTGTCGGATACTTCAGAGACCGCCCGGTTGAACGCCTCGGCATTGGCCTGCGACGGCGAATTGAAGCCGGACAGCTTGCGCACGAATTGCAGCGCGGAGGCGTGAATCTCCGCATGCGTCGCCGGCGGTTCGAAGTTGAACAAGGTTTTGATATTGCGGCACATCAGGGGCTCCTTCGCACGGCCGACGGCCCAAAGGACGATCGGCTGGCACAAAATCCGACATCGGGAGTTATTTTGTCATAGAATGTGCCGCGCGTTGACCCCTGTCGGCACCTCAAATAGCGAGTTCCCGATGAGTCATGTCACCTACAAGGTCGTCGAGCATGACGGCGGCTGGGCCTACACCGTCGACGGCGTGTTCTCCGAAGCCTTTTCCACGCGCGCCGTAGCACTGGCGGCAGCGCGCCGCGCGGCGGCGGAGCAGCGGGTGCCGGGCCGGACCGAGGTGATTCAGTATGAAACCCCCGACGGCCGCTGGCATTCCGAGACGGCCGCCGGCAACGACCGGCCCGAGACCGACGTCGAGGGCTGACAGCGGACGCGGCATTCGTATTCCCCGATCTGGTGACGGTGAAATAGCCGGTGTGATAGGCTCTCTCGCAAGCGGCCCCGCGAAGACGGCCGCAGCCCTCGGGGAGACCATCATGAAATTCTCGCAAGCCGCCTTGTCGGCCGCCCTCGTCCTGACATCGGTCACCGCTTTCGCGGCCGACTATCCCGCGCCGAAACAGGGCGAGTGGATCGCAAGGGATTTCAAATTCCACAGCGGCGAGACGTTTTCCGAATTGCGACTGAACTACACCACGATCGGCGAACCGACGGGGCAGCCGGTGCTGGTGCTGCACGGCACCGGCGGCTCCGCCGCCAACATGCTGACGCCGGGTTTCGCCGGCGAGTTGTTCGGACCGGGCCAGCCGCTCGATGCCGCGAAATATTACATCATCATCCCCGACGGCCTCGGCCACGGCAAATCGTCAAAGCCGTCCGACGGCATGAAGACCGCATTTCCCAAATACAATTACGAGGACATGGTCGATGCGCATTATCGCCTCGTCAAGGAAGGCCTCGGCATCAAACACCTGCGGCTCGTGATCGGCAATTCGATGGGCGGCATGCACACCTGGATCTGGGGCGTCAAATATCCGCAATACATGGACGTGCTGGTGCCGATGGCGTCGCAGCCGACCGAGATGGCGGCGCGCAACTGGATGCTGCGGCGGCTGATGCTGGAGACGATCAGGAACGATCCCGACTACAACCGCGGCAATTACGTGACGCAGCCGCGCATGATGAAATACGCCATCGCCGCCTATGGCATCGCCACCGGCGGCGGCACGCTGGCCTATCAGATGCAGGCGCCGACGGCGGCGAAGGCCGACAAGATGGTCGACGACCGGCTGGCGCTCGCCATCACCGCTGATACCAACGACTTCATCTACCAGTGGGAAGCCTCGCACGACTACAATCCGTCTGGCGGACTGGAAAAGATCGAGGCGCAACTGCTGCTGATCAACGCCGCCGACGACGAGCGCAATCCGCCGGAGACCGGCGTTACGGATGCGGCGATGAAGCGCGTCAAGAACGGTCGCCTGTTTCTGATTCCGGCATCGGCAGATACGCGCGGACATCTCACCACCGGCAACGCGAAATTCTACGCCAAGCCATTGCGGGAATTGCTGCAGACCGCGCCACAGCGCACGATGTAGGCAAGACTGCGGATTGTCGCACCGCATCAAACCATGGCAGCTGAATCGCTCATTATTTGAGCGTGCATCGGCCAGCCGGCTCCGCTTGAATTGCCCTCGTTACGATTCGCATGGCCATGCACCTGCGACGACGGGAAGCAAACAGCGGAGGATCGGATGCGGCGGGTTGCGCAATTCGTCTTGGTTGCCTGTCTGGCGGTAACCGCGGGAGCAGCGCTTGCCGTCGACAGGGGCCAGTTCGAGCACGTGCCGCCCGATATCCGCGCCTGGTTCAAGAGCGTGATCGCGCCGAACGGCGTGCCGTGCTGCGACGTCTCCGACGGACATCGCACCACCTACGACGTTCGCGGCGGCGCCTACTGGGTGCCGATCGAAGGCCAGTGGATGGCGGTGCCGGACCGCGCCGTCATTCGCGACCAGGGCAATCCGATCGGCGAGGCCGTGGTGTGGTACGTGCACCATCGCGGCGCCATCATCATCAGCTGCTTCGTGCCGGCCGACGCGGTGTAAGCTTGCGCGCGTAGCGTCGCGCGGTCGCGCATGCTACAGGCGGCGATGAATTCCGAACCGGGAAACGATACCGCCCGCGCTGCGATGCGCTGGATTCTCGCCGCCTTCTATGCGGCGGCGGGCGCGGCGCATCTCTGGGCCCCGGACAAGCTGCTCGCGATCACGCCATCCTGGGTGCCGTTTCCCTCGCAGGTAATCAGCGTTACCGGCATCTGCGAAATTCTCGGCGCGGCGGCGCTGGT
>JAQSDT010000333.1 GCA_029946075.1 bacterium
CTGAAGCCGGCCCTCGATCAGCTGATGGCGACCGGCGAGGCCACGATGCCGGTGATCGACCGGGAGCGGATCGTTACGGCCCTGGCGCAAAACGAATTCTTCGTCGAATTCCAGCCCAAGGTCGATCTGCACACCGGCCGCATCTTCGGTGCCGAAGCACTGGCCCGCTGGCGCTCCCCCGAGTTCGGCCCCGTATCGCCGACGATCTTCATACCGCTGATCGAACAGTTCGGGCTGATGCCGGACCTGACTCACCGAATCCTTTCGCTGGCGATGGCCGACAGCCGGAAATTGATCGAGCACAATCCCGGCTTTACCGTCGCCGTCAACGTTTCAGGCTCCCTGCTCAGCGACCTGCAGCTTCCGGAGCGCGTCGAGGAAATCCTGCGAGAGCATAATGTTGCCCCGGAATCGCTCATCGTCGAAGTGACGGAAAGCGTCGCGATGTCCGACGTGGAACGGGCGATGGACGTTCTGCTGCGATTGCGGATCAAAGGCGTCGGAGCTGCGATCGACGATTTCGGCACCGGATTCTCCTCGCTGGCCGCGCTCGCCCGCCTGCCGTTCAACGAGCTCAAAATCGATCAGTCGTTCGCCAATAATTGCGAGGCAGACGGCGACATGATGAAGATCGTCGACGGTTCGATCGCGCTTGCACGGGCCTTCGGAATGAAGGTGGTCGCGGAAGGCATCGACAGCCCGCTCACATTGGCGAAATTGCGCGATGCCGGATGCGATATCGGCCAAGGCTATCTGTTCGCGCCGTCCCTGAAGATTCAGGAGCTGTGGAGCTGGATGTCCCGCTGGGAAGCCCAACGCGCCGGCGGCTGTTCGCCGGTACTCACACCGATGAGACCGATGGCGTCACTCGCCGCCGGCTGACGCGATACTGATCTCCCCACAGCAAATCACAGAGGTACAACATGAGCATGCATGCGCTCGACCAGCCCGCTAACCACGCAATGGCACGGGGACGCCTCGCCGGCGCGCCCCGCATACTGGTCGTGGACGACGATCCCCTGCAGCGGACGCTCATCATGCGGGCCGCCAAGAGCGCCGGATACCTCGCGACGGCGGCGACCTCCTGCGCGGAGGCGATCGAACTTCTGATGCGTGAGCAATTTTCGTGCATGACGCTCGATCTTGGCCTCGAGGACGGCGATGGTCTCGACGTCATGGAACAGATGACCAAGGCCGCATGCCAGGTACCGGTAATCGTCATCAGTGGCATGGGCGCACTGTGGCGCCGCACGTCAAGAGCGAGGGCCAGGGAACTGGGCATCGACATGCTCCAGAGCTTTCACAAGCCCGTCGATCTGGCGGCGCTGCGAATTGCACTCGCGAACCTGCGCAGCGCGAATGCCGGATTGCCCAACATGCATTGGCTGGGAGAAATCCGAACGCTGGAAATCGCCTGACGCCCGAACCGGCCTATCCCGGTCCAAGACCGGCATCGCGCAGCCGCGCGGCGAACCAGGTCGACAGCGCGGGGTCGAGCGCGCCGCTGGTGTAAACCTCGGACATCGTCACCTGCTTTTTGCCCAGCGTGACGAACGCCCCGATCCAGTACGCGAACCACAGATGCGGATCGGTCAGTGCGCGCAGCTTGTGCTGGTCGTGCTCCAGCGGCTGGTGATTGACGGATTTCCGCACTTCGACCGCGAGCAGATTGTTGGGGATCTCGCGCTGGTGCACGACGATGTCGGGGTAAACCGACTTGGCGAGATGATCGTCGGTCGAGACGATACTGCCGTGCGGCAGCCGCAGCGTGCGGTCACCAAGCCGGTCGTAGTCGCAATCGATCTCCCAGCCCGGGAACTGCATTTCGAAATGCACCGCGAGCCGATGCGTCAGCGCGCGCTCGCCGACATCCTTTTCGAGCAGGAAGGCTTCGCGCGCGTAAAACTCCTGGAGCGCGACGACGACCTTGTTGAGCTCGGTCTGCATGGCGCCTCCAGCGCAGGCCGTATTCCGGAAAACCAAAGATCAGTTTTCCTACGTGACAAAACGCGATGCGTTTCGTTTTGCCCGGCGATCATGCTCAAATCAAGGAGACGGGCGTGCGACGACGATCTGAAGAAAAGCCGCCGCACCGCCCGTTAAGCGTTGCAGGGCGAATTACGCCATCTGCACTTCGATCAGCCGCGGGCCCGGCTCGGCGATGGCTTCGGCCAGCGCCTTGTTGAAATCGTCGACATTGGCGACCGAGCGGCCGGGGACGCCCATGCCCTTGGCCAGCGCCACGAAGTCGAGATCCGGGCGGTCGAGCTTGAGCATGTCGAGGGCGCGCTGGCCCGGCAGGCCGGCGCCGACGCCGTCGAACTCGCCGCGAAGGATCTGGTAGATCTTGTTGGCGAACACGATGGTGACGACGTTGAGGCCTTCGCGGGCCTGGGTCCACAGCGATTGCAGCGTGTACATCGCGCTGCCGTCGCCGACCATGCAGATCACCTTGCGATCGGGACACGCCACCGCGGCGCCGGTCGCAACCGGCGTCGAGAAGCCGATCGAGCCGCCCATGTTCTGGAGCCAGTCGTGCGGATTGGCCGCCGCCGTCGGCGGAAAGAAGCCGCGGCCGGTGGTGATGGACTCATCGACCACGATGGCGTTCTCGGGGATCGCCATCGCAAGCGCCTGCGCGATCGAGGCGTGGGTCAGTGCGCCGGTCGGCCTGGCGATCTCGACCAGCTTCTGCGGCTGGCGGTCGGCCGGCCTGGCGCCGAGCGCGCCGGCGAGCGCTTCCAGCGCGGCGACGGAGTTTTCCGCGCCGGTGGTCATGCGGTGCACTTCGCAGCCCTGCGGCTTGAGCATGCTCGGCTTGTTCGGATAGGCGAAGAAGGCGACGGGATCGTTGGCCTCGACCAGCACGATGTTCTTGAAGTCTTTGAGGATCGGCAGTGCCTGCTCGATCACGTAAGGGATACGGTCGATCGCGTAGCGGCCCTTGCCGCGCGCCATGCGCGGATTGTAGGTCTGGCCCATCACCTTGCAGCCGGTCTTGCCGGCGATCTGCGCCGCCAGCGCCAGCCCCTGCTCGGTGAGCGCGCCGCCGGTGAGCAGCAGCAGCGTCTCGCCGCCGCCGTTGCGCAGCACCTTGGCGGCGTTGTCGACCGCCTGCGGCGAGTAACCGGCGCGCTGGCTCTCGACCGGCACCTGCGCGATGCCGTCGGCCTCGTTCCAGGCGGTATCGGCGGGCAGGATCAGCGTGGCGATCTGCGCCGGCGAGCTTTTCGCGGCGGCAATCGCCGCAGCGCCGTCGGCGGCCACCGACTTGGCATCCGGCGAGGTCCGCACCCAGGACGACATCGGCCGCGCCAGGCCTTCGATATCGGATGTCAGCGGCGCGTTGTAACCGATATGGTAGACGGCGTGCTGGCCGACGATATTGACGATGCCGGAATTGGCCTTCTTGGCGTTGTGCAGATTGGCAAGGCCGTTGGCCAAACCGGGCCCGAGATGCAGCAGGGTCGAGGCCGGCGTGCCCTTCATGCGGTAATAGCCGTCGGCGGCGCCGGTCACCACGCCCTCGAACAGGCCGAGCACGCAGCGCATGCCCTCGACCCGGTCCAGCGCGGCAACGAAATGCATCTCGGAAGTACCGGGATTGCTGAAGCAGACGTCCACGCCGCCCGCGACCAATGTCCGCACCAGACTTTCCGCACCGTTCATGGTCTCGCTCCCCTTTGCGATCTTGCTTTATGCCGCCGACGATCAACCATTGTTCACCCGTTTCGTCAAAGGTTTAGCCGCACAATGCAGCCATCGCTTTCGGCGTGTTGCCTTTTTTGACTGCAGCGGCTGAATATGCCGCGGCTCACAGCCTCTTTGCTTGCGAAATTCCGGCAATTATGGCCTGTCTCGGCCTGCGAATTCTGATTCATGTTCCGATTCTCGGCGAGGAAAAAATGACCCGGGCTACTGCTTTGTTGATTGCGGCGCTGACCGTGCTGGCGGGAGCCGGCCAGGCGCAGGCCCAGGGCTTCGACATGCGCGACATCATGGGCGGTGGCCCCAATTTCCGCAGCGGCGGCCTCGGCGGCTCGAGCCCGGTGCAGCGCTCCACCGTCAACTTTTCCGGCAACTACGCGCCCGGCACCATCTTCATCAACACGGCGGAACGCCGGCTCTACCTCGTCCTCGCCAACGGCCAGGCGCTGCGCTACGGCATCGGCGTCGGCCGCGACGGCTTCCGCTGGAGCGGAACCCACCGCATCACCGCGAAGAAGGAATGGCCGGACTGGACGCCGCCGTCGCAGATGCTGGCGCGGCGCCCCGATTTGCCGCGCCATATGAAAGGCGGCGTCGACAACCCGCTCGGCGCACGGGCGATGTATCTGGGATCGACGCTGTACCGCATCCACGGTTCCAACGAGCCCGAGACGATCGGTCAGGCGGTCTCATCCGGCTGCTTCCGCATGACCAATGAGGACG
>JAQSDT010000334.1 GCA_029946075.1 bacterium
AATGCGCGATCAGGCCCTGGATCGGCCAGGCCGCGGCGTCGCCGAGCGCGCAGATCGTATGGCCCTCGACCTGCTTGGTCACTTCCAGCAGCATGTCGATCTCGCGCTTGTGGGCGCGGCCGTCGGCCATGCGGGTCAGCACGCGCCACATCCAGCCGGTGCCCTCGCGGCATGGCGTGCACTGGCCGCAGCTCTCGTGCTTGTAGAAATAGGAGATGCGCGCGATCGCGCGGATCAGATCGGTCGACTTGTCCATCACGATCACGGCCGCGGTGCCGAGGCCGGAGCGCAGCTTGCCGAGGCTGTCGAAATCCATCGGCGTGTCGATGATCTGCTCGGCCGGCACCATGCGCACCGACGAGCCGCCGGGAATGACGGCCTTCAGATTGTCCCAGCCGCCGCGGATGCCGCCGCAATGGCGGTCGATCAATTCGCGGAACGGAATCCCCATCGCCTCTTCGACGTTGCAGGGCCGCTCGACGTGACCGGAAATGCAAAACAGCTTGGTGCCGACATTGTTCGGCCGGCCGATCGCCGCGAACCAGGCTGCGCCACGCCGCAGGATATCCGGCGCGACCGCAATGGATTCGACGTTGTTGACGGTGGTCGGGCAGCCGTAGAGGCCGACATTCGCGGGGAACGGCGGCTTCAGCCGCGGCTGACCCTTCTTGCCCTCGAGGCTTTCGAGCAGCGCGGTCTCTTCGCCGCAGATATAGGCGCCGGCGCCGTGCGCGACGTAGATGTCGAACGGCCAGCCGTTGATGTTGTCCTTGCCGACCAGCTTGGCGTCATAGGCCTGGTCGATCGCGGCCTGCAGATGCTCGCGCTCCCGGATGAACTCGCCGCGGACATAGATGTAGCAGGCGTGCGCATTCATCGCGAAGCTGGCGAGCAGGCAGCCTTCGACGAGCAGATGCGGATCATGCCGCATGATCTCGCGATCCTTGCAGGTGCCGGGCTCGGATTCGTCGGCGTTGACGACGAGGTAGCTCGGCCGCCCGTCGGTGGATTCCTTGGGCATGAACGACCATTTCAGCCCGGTCGGAAAACCTGCGCCGCCCCGGCCGCGCAGGCCGGAGGCCTTCATCTCGCTGATGATCCAGTCGCGGCCCTTGTCGATGATCGCCTTGGTGCCGTCCCACGCGCCGCGGCGGCGCGCGCCCTCCAGCCCCCAGTCATGAAGGCCGTAGAGGTTCTTGAAGATGCGATCCTTGTCGTCGAGCATGACCAAAACTTCCCGGGATCAACGATTGGATTGCGCGTAAGCGAGACCCGCGGCGCATCCGCCGAAAGTCAGCGCCCACAACAGGCTCGATTCGAGGCTCGCGCTCAGAGCATAGCGCTGCAGAAGGAAAATGAACGCCGCCGCTGCGACGGTGTGCATGGCGATATAGCGCCAGTTCTTCATCGCGCCGTCCCTCCCCGGCCCGCTCGCGGGCAATGTGGCCTTACGCGTCATGTGGATTCCTTCAGCGTCGTCGGGCCGCCCACCGGCGCCGAGAACTGACGGTCGATCTGCGGTCCGGGCTTCGGCGGATTGCCCGATGCAAAACCGTCGAGCACCTTGCCGAAGCTTTCCTTGGTCAGATCCTCGTAGGTGTCCTTCCAGATCAGCACCATCGGCGCATTCACGCAGGCGCCGAGGCACTCGACCTCTTCCCAGCTGAAATTGCCGTCCTTCGACAGTTCGAAGGGATCGTGGTGGATGCGGTGCTGGCACACTTCGATGATGTCGCCGGCGCCGCGCAGGCGGCACGGCGTGGTGCCGCAGACCTGCACATGGGCCTTCTTGCCGACCGGCTGCAGCTGGAACATCGTGTAGAAGGTCGCCACTTCCAGCACGCGGATGTAGGGCATATCCAGGAGGTCGGCGACCGCGCGAATCGCGGCTTCCGAAACCCAGCCTTCATGCTGCTCCTGCACACGCCACAGGATCGCGATCACGGCGGAGGCCTGACGGCCCGCCGGATACTTGGCGATCTGCGCTTTCGCCCAGGCGAGATTTTCGTCCGAGAACGTAAAACTCGCGGGCTGCAATTCCTTCGGTGCAAGGCGGCGGACGGACATCGTTCAGTCTCTCATTGCGCGCGGCGCGCGGCTTTCGCATTGAGCGCATCGATCCGGGCGAGCCAGAATGCGCTTGCGGTGCCGAACACGTTGTAGCCGACATGGGTTGAAACCTTGATCCGGTCGAGGATCGAAAGATCGGTCACGGTTTCAAGGCGTTTGGTGCGGGGATCGTAGACGATCAGTTTCAGGGGCGTCTGTTCGAGGATGTAGCGCGACACCGTATGCTGCGGATCGTTGCCGTGCTCCTCGCACAGCAGCACGCTGTCGGTCTGCATCAGCCGCACGCCGCCCTTCATCGCCTCGATCTCGACGCCTTCGACGTCGAGCTTGATCAGGTACTTGCCTGAGGCTGCGACCTTGCCATCGTCGATCAGATTGTCGAGCGCGATCACAGGCACTTCCTCGCCGCTCGACTGGTCGCCGGCGATGCTGAAGGCCTCGTGCTTGGTGCCCGACAGGCGCGCGGTGCCGCGCGACGCGCCGATCGCGCATTTCAGCGCCTCGAAGCGATTGCCGTTGATCTTGGCGTTGTTGGCCAGCTTCGGGAAATTCTGCCCGGACGGTTCGATCGCGATCGCCTTGTGCGAACCGAACGGCTTGCTCGACACCAGCACCGACCAGTAGCCGTAATTGGCGCCGCAATCGAGCAGCGTATAGTCGACGTCGGCGGAGTCCTGGAACAGCAACTCGAGTTCGTCCTCGTAGTGGAACGTGCGGTTGAGCAGTTTGCTCCAGTAGCCGTCGCCATACGGAAACTCGTAAGTCGCGTCGGCATTGAGCTTCACCTGGATGCCGCGCTCGGGCAACGTCGTGCGCAACAGGTTGGCGCACATGTTGTAGCCGCGATGCGAGAAGTTCGACGCCACCTTCGATCCCAGCACCAGCGCCACCGCAGCCAAGCGCTCCCACGGGTTCGCACCGACGAGTGCGCCCGAAGCCCGGTCAAACTGGATGGGCGCCTGCGCCATCACCGATCGACCTCTCCGAACACGATGTCGAGCGAACCGAGGATCGCCGAGACGTCGGCGAGCAGATGCCCGCGGCAGATGAAGTCCATCGCCTGCAGATGGGCAAAGCCCGGCGCGCGGATCTTGCACTTGTAGGGTTTGTTGGTGCCGTCGGCGACCAGATAGACGCCGAACTCACCCTTCGGCGCCTCGACCGCGACGTAGACTTCGCCGGCCGGCACGTGAACGCCTTCGGTGTAGAGCTTGAAGTGATGGATCAGCGCTTCCATCGAGCGCTTCATGTCGCCGCGGCGCGGCGGCGCAATCTTGTTGTCGGCGACGACGACCGGGCCCTGACCATCCGGCGCGCGCAGCTTGGCGATGCACTGCTTCATGATGCGCACGGACTGGCGCATCTCTTCCATGCGGATGCAGTAGCGGTCGTAGCAATCGCCGTTCTTGCCGATCGGAATGTCGAAATCCATCTCGGCGTAGCATTCGTAGGGCTGCGACTTGCGCAGGTCCCAAGCCGCGCCCGAGCCGCGCACCATGACGCCGGAGAAGCCCCACTCCCAGGCCTGCTGCAGCGTCACCACGCCGATGTCGACGTTGCGCTGCTTGAAGATGCGGTTGCCGGTCAGCAGCGTTTCGAGATCGGCGACGACCTGCAGGAACGGGTCGCACCAGGCGTCGATATCGTCGATCAACTTCGTCGGCAGGTCCTGATGCACGCCGCCGATGCGGAAATACGCCGCATGCATGCGCGAGCCGGAGGCGCGCTCGTAGAACACCATCAGCTTTTCGCGCTCTTCAAAGCCCCACAGCGGCGGGGTCAGCGCGCCGACGTCCATCGCCTGCGTGGTGACGTTGAGCAGGTGCGACAGGATGCGGCCGATCTCGCAATAGAGCACGCGGATCAGCTGGCCGCGGCGCGGCACCGTGATGCCGAGCAGCTTCTCGGCCGCCATGCAGAACGCGTGTTCCTGATTCATCGGCGCGACGTAATCGAGCCGGTCGAAATACGGGATCGCCTGCAGATAGGTCTTCTGCTCGATCAGCTTTTCGGTGCCGCGATGCAAGAGGCCGATATGGGGATCGACGCGGGCGACGACTTCGCCGTCGAGCTCCAGCACGAGGCGAAGCACGCCATGCGCCGCCGGATGCTGCGGTCCGAAATTGATGGTGAAATTACGAAAGTTTTGCGGTTGTTCGTTCATGGTCAGGCCTTCGGCTCAGCCTTCTCGTCGCCCGGCAGCGGATAGTCCGCGCCCTCCCATGGCGAGAGGAAATCGAATTTGCGGAATTCCTGGTTGAGCCGCACCGGCTCGTACAGCACCCGCTTCTCCTGGTCGTCGTAGCGAACCTCGACGAAGCCGGTGAGCGGGAAATCCTTGCGCAGCGGATGGCCGTCGAA
>JAQSDT010000335.1 GCA_029946075.1 bacterium
GCCCCGAACGACCCAACGACTTCTGGCAACCTATCTGGATCGGTATCGGCCGCTGCTTGTCCTTGAGGGCTCTCCCTACCTATTCCCCGGAAAAAGCTCCGTTGCGCGCAATCGGTCGGGTTTCGGAGCGGCGTTATCAGAATTTATTCTCCGGCAGACCGGACTCAAGATGAACCCGCATATTTTCAGGCATCTGGCGGCGAAGTTGCATTTGCGGGCCAACCCACAGCAGATCGAGATAGTCCGGCTGTTCCTGTCCCACGCATCGTCCGAGACAACCGAGAAGTTCTACGCCGATATGAAGGCGGATCACGCATTCAAGAGCTACGACGCCACGATCCAGGGTTTGCGCGCCACCGTCGTGACGCCGGTGCTTCCGCCGGCGCGCCCTAGTCGCAGGAGGCCGCGGTCATGACCCGCCGCACGGCGGAAAATCGGTGCGCCAAGCTCCCTGAATGGCCGCTGGCCGATCAGGACGCCTGGGCGATCGCGTTGCACGACCATGACCCTTTCGAACCTGACGTCGGCTACGCGAGACGATGGAAGACCTCGACCCTCAAACTTGTCGTTGCCGGCTATGGTCGCTGGATCGGCTGGCTTGAGCGCACCGGGCAGCTCGATCCGAGTTCGAAGCCAGGCGAGCGCACTACGCTCGCTCGCCTGACCGAATACCATGAGGCGCTCCTCGCCGCCGGTCTCGGTGATCTCACGATCGCTAACTACATCCAGCAGCTCGGCAACGCCTTGACCGCTATGGTCCCGAATGAGGATTGGTCGCGCATCTTGCGTGGCGCAGGACGCATCCGTGAGCGGGCGCGACGGGTGAAGAACCCGCGCCAGCGCATGCGGCCCGCCGCGGAGTTGCTGCAGCTAGGGTTCGACCTTATGGCGGCGGCCGCCGCCACCGCCGATACTGGTCGGAACTACGTCGAGCGGTCTGCCGACTTCCGGGATGGTCTGATCATTGCGCTATTGGTGCATAGGCCCATGCGGGCAGCCAACATCGCGCAGATCCGCATTGGGAAGCATCTTCGTCCTTCGGCGGGCGGCTGGTCCGTCACATTCAGTTCGGAGGAGATGAAGGCTCCGCGGGCGTTCGAGTTCGGCTGGCCTTCTTCACTTGTGGCCGGGCTCAATGAATACCTCCAGGTCTATAGGCCTCGACTGCTCCGCCGGGCGGGGGTGGAAGCCACCGACGCCCTTTTCGTGTCGACGAACGGACGCGCTTTTGACGCCAATCGCGTGGGCGAGCGAGTATTTCTTCGGACTAGAGCGGCTTTCGGAACGCCGGTGAATGCCCATGCCTTTCGGTCGATCGCCGCGACGACAATCGCCACCGAAACGCCAACGAACATCACGGACGCAGCGAGGGTGCTTGGTCATGCATCTCTTCGAACGACGAGGGCGCACTACATCCAAGCGCAGGCGATAGACGCCGGCCGAACCATGCACAGGGCGCTTGAGGAGTTGCGCGCTACTGCCCGCCGACGGGGCGACAGGTAGTCAGGTCAAATGCGGGTTGAGACGCCTTGGGTGGCATCCGTTTCGAGGCCGCCGCGCTTTCTTGGCCATGCTCCGTTGGCGTCGGAATTCAGGAATGTTGCGCCGAATTCAGGGCTGTTGGTATCGATATTGGTATCCGTCTCCTCGTCAAAATTCAACTAATTGAAAAAAACGGATAAAGCGATATATATGAGTCCTACCGGGCCCACCAGCGCGTTTCCGTCAGCCGACAGCGGATCGGCAACTTCAGATGCTTGCGAAGTCTTATCGCCTCTGCATTGCGGGGGCAGAGATGAAGTCTGGGCGACCCTACTCATGTGATCTCGCCCCCGTCGCCCCCGAGCTTAGTCGGTACATTACCGGGTTCCGCCCCTTGCTAGCTGAGCAGAGGCAGGGAGGGCTGCCATCCCATCACTTGTGGTTGGCCCCACATGGCGGTCCGCTTACGCAAGGCCGTGTGACGATGACAAACCTGCTGTGGGCTCGCCGCGGGACGTAAAAATTGCGGCCGCTAAGCGGCGACACGGTCCTTGCCGCCCAGCCCTTCGATAATCGGGCAATCAGGGCGCTTGTCGCCGTGGCAGTTCCGCACCAAAAGCCGCAGCGTGTCGCGGAGTTCGGTCAGCTCAGCGAGCTTGCGGTCGATCTCCGTCAGCTTGGCCTTGGCGATCGCCTTCACGCTCGCGCTCTCGCGATCCTTGTCGCTGTAGAGCGACAGGAGCTGGCGGCATTCCTCGACCGAAAAGCCGAGGCTGCGTGAGCGCTGGAGGAAGCGCAGGCGATGCACGTCAGACATCGAGTAGGCCCGATAGCCATCGCCCGCACGGTCGGCCTGCAGCAGGCCGATGTCCTCGTAGTAGCGGATCGTCTTGGCCGAGAGGCCCGACTTTTCCGCCGCGTTTCCAATGTTCATGAGGCGATTTCCATCTGACGTCGGTCAGCATAAAGGTTCTAGTTAGGGGAAGGTCAAGGGCGAGCCGAGGGCCTCAAAGGCCGGCCGCCACGACGGGGCCGGCGGCGACGCGCACCGGCGCCTTGAAGCGCTTCAACCGCATGGCGTTGCCCAGCACGAAGACGCTCGAGAGGGCCATGGCGCCGGCCGCCAGCATCGGTGACAGCAGCGTGCCGCTGATGGGATAGAGGACGCCCGCAGCTACCGGAATCAGGCTGGCGTTGTAGGCGAAGGCCCAGAACAGGTTTTGGCGGATGTTGGCGATGGTCGCCTTCGACAAGGCGATCGCATTGCTGACGCCCAGCAAGTCGCCGGACATCAGCACCACGTCCGCGCTCTCGATGGCCACGTCCGTGCCGGTGCCGATGGCGACGCCGACATCGGCCTCGGCCAGGGCCGGAGCATCGTTGATGCCGTCGCCGACGAAGGCCACGGCGCGGCCGCCGGCGCGCAGGCGCTTGATCGCCTCGACCTTGCCGTCCGGCAGCACCTCGGCGACCACCTCGTCGATGCCGAGTTGGGCGGCGATGGCCTCCGCGGTGCGGCGGTTGTCGCCGGTGATCATCGCCACCTTGAGGCCCATGTCATGCAGGGCGCGGATGGCCTGCGGCGTGGTCGGCTTGATCGGGTCAGAGACGGCGATCACGGCGGCCAGCCTGCCGTCGATGGCGGCATAGAGCGGGGTCTTGGCCATCTCGCCCATGCGGACGGCGATCTCGGCGAACGGCCGTACGTCGATACCCAGCTGAGCCATGTGGCGGTCTGCGCCGACCGCGATGCGATGGCCGCCGACCATGGCGTTGACGCCATAGCCGGGCACGGCGTCGAAGGCGCTGACCTCGCCGAGGGCTAGCCCTTCGGCCTGGGCGGCGGCGACAATGGCAGCTGCCACAGGGTGTTCGGACCGCCCCTCGACGGCGGCGACCAGCGCTAGGACCTCGGCGCGCTCAAAGCCTTCAACGACTTCCAGATCGGTCATCACCGGCTTGCCGGCGGTGAGCGTGCCCGTCTTGTCCAGCGCAACCACCTGGACAGACTTCAGCGACTGCAGCGCCCCGCCGTTGCGGAACAGAACGCCCAGTTCGGCGGCCCGGCCGGTGCCGACCATGATCGACGTCGGCGTGGCGAGCCCCATGGCGCAGGGGCAGGCGATGATCAGCACCGCCACCGCATTGACCAGCGCGAAGGCGACGCCCGGCTGCGGCCCGAAGACCAGCCAGACGACGAAGGTAAGGACGGCCGCGACCATGACCGCCGGCACGAACCAGGCGGTGACCTTGTCGACCAGGGCCTGGATCGGCAGCTTGGAGCCCTGCGCGGTCTCGACCATGCGGATGATCTGGGCGAGCAGCGTGTCCGCCCCGACCTTGGTGGCCCGATAGGTGAAGCTGCCGGTCTTGTTGATCGTGCCGCCAATCACCTCGGCCCCCGCCTCCTTGATGACCGGGATCGGCTCGCCAGAGATCATGGCTTCGTCGACGAAGGACGAGCCGGTCAGCACTACGCCGTCGACGGGAACCTTGTCGCCCGGGCGCACCTGGATGACATCGCCGGCGGCGACGTCCTCGAGCGCCACGTCGACGAATTCGCTGTTTCGCTCGACCCGGGCCGACTTGGCCTGCAGGCCCATCAGCCGCTTGATCGCCTCGCTTGTGCGCCCCTTGGCCTTGGCCTCTAGCACCCGGCCCAACAGGATCAGGGTGATGATCACCGCCGAGGCTTCGAAATAGACGTTGGCCGTCCCGGACGGCAGCACCGCCGGCGAGAACACGGCGACCACCGAATAGGCCCAGGCGGCCGTCGAGCCGAGCACCACCAGCGAGTTCATGTCAGGCGCGAGGCGGGCCAGGGCCGGCACGCCCTTCCTGTAGAAGCGCAGGCCCGGACCGAACTGCACGATCGTCGCCAGCACGAAGAAGGCGAAGTAGAGCGGTCGCTGGCCCAGGGTCATCGCCA
>JAQSDT010000336.1 GCA_029946075.1 bacterium
CCCTTCACCCCCGGCGGAAATTCGCCCTCGATTTGACGGCCCCCTTCGGATAAGCCCATCAGCGATCTGGAACGGTCGCTGTAATATGCGTGCCTATGCGCGCGCCTCCTCAGCTCGAGCGGAAATTCGCTCTCGATTTGGTCGTTCCTCCTCCGGATAGTCCGGTGGCGATCATGAACCTGGTGCGCGCACTCACCGCCGCGAAGACCGAAAAAGCCGCAAAAATTGCCGCAGATACTGAAATTCAAAGAATTTCCTCGATTTTCTTAAGTAAAAAAGCTCTTCAACAAGCCCGTTTGCGCCGACTCACCGTCTTGCGGCATTACTTATCTCGTGACCTTGTTTGTAATAAAAAATACGAAAAATCTCTCCTGTACCTGAGATTTCATCCTGGCAGTTACTTCCCGTCCGCGAGAAACGAGATAGAAGAGTTTGCCCATTTATTTGCATTATCGAAGACGGCGGAGGAGAGCGAGCGACTCGCCAAGTCCGAGTTGAACCATATTTACCGGACGGTGATGGGCAAGCCACGCGGCACGCGGCGAGAGATAGAGAAGGCACGCGTCGCGAGCGGCGATGAAGCGCGAAAGCTCTCGACCGTGAAAACTCTCCTGAGCTTTCGTCGCGCCGCCTTGCGATCTCTCCTCGGCGAGGAGATCGCTCTCGCAAGCCGCGGCACCCCCTACACGAGGGGATACCTCGCTCTCACGCTTGAGAAATCCGAGTACCAGCAGCTTCGGCATCACACCGAGGATATCGTCGATCTGCGTCGCGAAAATCAGACACATGTCAGAAGGACGAACACCTATCTGCTGCATGCGATCGAGTTGACGCGTTCAGAGGATTCAATGCGCATTATTTCTGGTCTTTTGGCCCTTACCGGCCGCCGCCCCATCGAGGTTGCGAGCACCGGCATCATTTCCGCGCTCAATGGTGACGGAGGTGACTACTGCGTGATATTCGAAGGTCAGGCCAAGACCAAGGGACGCGATGGAACCATGCATGACGTTCCTTTCGCGATCCCCGTTCTCTGCGCGCCTCATGTCGTGCTCGAAGCTTGGCGTCGCCTCCGGAGCTCCAATCGTGGCCGCCAGATCGCCGAGATGCCCCCGCGCATGTTCAACACGCGCCTCGGTACCACGCTGGGCTATATCGTCGGCAGCGAGTTCAGCTCACACCTGCTCGGCAAGACCAAGGCTCAGCCGAAGGACCTCAGAGGCGTCTACGCCGAGATCTGCAACCAGATCTACAATGGTGACGGCCTGGTCGGGCGGCGCATAATGGATAATGGTCTTTATTACAGTCGAATACTTGGACACGGAGCGCATTCCGGCCAAGTCTCCGATGCCTACAAGGCTTTCGTCCTCGACGATCTGCCTGCCACTCCCGATCCTCGTCCACTGCCGACACTGACCAAGCGCCGCCCCAAACCGCCACCTATGCACGGACTTTCAAAGCTGGGACTGCCGCACGCACGCACGAAGCAGGCGCGCGCGTGACGACCCGCAACGCCATTCCGGCGATCATTCCGGCCTATCGAAATCCCGACGCACTGGCTCGCTGTCTCGATCATCTCTCCAGTCAAACCTGGCCGGTCATTCCCCATGTCATCGACAACAGCGAGAACAACCGGCTCTACACGCTGGCCATCAATGAGGGTCTGAAGCAGTTCCTGAATCATCCTTGCGAGCATTTTCTCGTCCTGAACCAGGACATGTTCCTGGCTGCCGACGCCGTGGCCGAGATGGTAAGACTGATGGAACTGCGCCGTGATACCGGGATCATCATGCCGCTCCATCTGGACCCGGACGATCCTCGCCAAGTGACGTGCGGAGGAACCGAAGACGCCTTTCCGCTCGGGCTGCACTATCTCGGACCGATCGATGCTTTCAGTGAAGATCGAGAGCTGCCGTGGGCGAATGGCGCAGCTCTCCTTCTGCGGAAAGAAATGGTGCGGGACATCGGCCTGCTCGACGCCTCCATGCGGTTTTTTTGCTCCGACGTCGACTACAGCTTCACCGCGAGAGCACGAGGCTGGAAGGTCTGGCTTTCGGTCAAGGCACGAGGCTTCCATAAGCCGAACGCATCCATGAAGACCGAGGTCAGTTCGCTCGAGCTGGTGAAATGCGATGACATCATCGCGCTCGCCGACAAATGGCTGACCGGTGATCTGTATCGACGGCTTGCCAGCGAAGGAGCCACCCTGACGCCGCAATTCCTCGCCGACAAGATGAGCGAGCTGAGACGCATGCGCGAAGAGATCAGGCAAAAGCTCGATCGTCTTTAAAGTGCGGTTCAAATGCGCGGCGAGGACGAAGCCGGAGGAGAGAAGAGCGGTGGCTACCGCTGCAATGGCGTGATGTCGAATCCGCGATGCCGGCCGACAGCCTCCGCCATAACGAAATCGAACTCATCGTCGATGTCGACCCCACGCTCGCGTTCCATGAGGACGAACCGGAGCGAGCGACCGATATGCGTGCGCTGAGTGCGGATCACGTCGACACGATTGGCATAGACCGCACCGGTCGGGATGTAGAGCTTCTCCAGGAACTGGCTGTGCTCCCGCTGTCCGCGGACCTCGCCTTCGAGCCAGGGAGTGGCAAAGCCACTCTCGTCCCGACGGAACAGCCATGCCGGAGGCTCCGCGCAGGCGCGAGCCGTTATGCATCCCATGCATCCGGCCACCTGCACCTCTTCGAGGCAGGCGTTGATCGTCGACAACTCGACGAAGGGCGTCGGCTGCAGGACCGTGACGACATCGTAGCGCCGGCCTTCGTCCGCCTCCGCCCAATCGAGCGCATGCTCGGCGATCTCTTCGGAGCCGGCGAAGTCCTCGGCAAGCGGCATCGGGCGGCGATAGCGGATATCAGCCCCGTACTGGCGACCGACCTCGGCGATCCGCTCGTCCTCCGTCGACAGGATGACGCGATCCAGCCGGCTCGCCAGGGCCGCCCGCAAGGACCAGGCAACCAGCGGATGCCCCAGCAGAGACTTCAGGTTCTTCAGTGGAAGTCGCTTCGACGCCGCGCGTGCGACGACGATGCCGAGGTTGCGCATGTCTGTCTCCAGACTCTTTCTACGAAATGGTCTTGGGCGGCTCGAATGCGTCGATCACACGAAACTCGCGGGCGAGAAGCGAAATCACCGTATCGTCGAGGAAGCGATCCTGCAGTCGCACCCGCTCGCGCAGTACGCCCTCGACGCGCCAGCCGAGCTTGTCGACGAGCCTGAGGAAGGCTGGATTGCAGGAATCCGCATGCACGCGATTTAGGCCGACATCCGTCAGCAGGTGCCGGCTTACAAGATAATAGATGGCCTCCGCGCCGATGCCTTGTCCCCAGACCGCGCGCTCACCGACGAGGATGCTGATGGCCGCGCAGGCGTTCTGCCCGTCAATAGGTCCGAGCTTCACGTTGCCGACATGCTCTCCGCCGACGAGGATCGCGAGGACATGCTCGTCGGCACGCAGCGAGCTCACATAGCGGCTCGCGTCCTCAGCGGTGCTCCGCGCGCCTTTTCGTCGGGAATAGGCGTTCACCTCCGGATCGTTGAGCCAGGCCACATGGCGCTCCGTGATGCGGTCCGGCCCGAACGGCACGAGCGTCACTCGGCGGCCGGCGAGCCGGAGCACGGCGCCTCTTCCGGCGTCGCTCT
Organism: bacterium; assembly: GCA_029946075.1. Taxonomy (GTDB): domain Bacteria; phylum Pseudomonadota; class Alphaproteobacteria; order Rhizobiales; family Xanthobacteraceae; genus Bradyrhizobium. Next base: position 3,655 of record JAQSDT010000336.1, read on the forward strand.
TCACATGACCACGCATCGTTCGACGAAACGCGCGAAGTCGAGCAGCGGATAATCGGCGAAGCGGCGCGCCACCGCCTGAACACCGACCGGCAATCCGTTCGATCCCCTCAAGAGGGGCAGGCTCAAGGTAGGGGCGCCGCACAACGTCCAGATCAGGCAGGTGTCCGGAGGGTCGATGGTATCGAGTCCGACCGGAGCCTCTCCCGCGGTCGACGGGCACAGCAGGACATCGACCGACTGGGCGGCTTCGTCGAAGATTCGGGCGAGCCTGACCTGATCTGCGAGCGCGTGCTGATAGCGTTCACCCGAGGTGTTCAGGCCGGCTGCGATCATCGTCGAAAGACGATCGCTGAACAGCGACGGCTTCGCCGATCGCTCCAGACGAAAGTAGTAGGCGAGGGCGCAGGTGTAGATGACGTCGTGCACGTCATGAACCGACGCCATGGAGCGAGGCAGCCGGAAGGGAACGACCGTCGCGCCCTCGCGCTCGAGCCGGAGCGCTAAGTCCCGCAGCGCCGCGGTGACCGTCGGATCCTGATGATGATCGACATGGGATTCGACCAGACCGACCCGCCAGCGGCCGTCCGTCGGCGCGCGCGCCGTCCTGTCTGCGAGGCCTGCCTCGCTGACCGGATAGTTATGGCCGCGTACGCGGGCGGTTTCCAGGATAAGCGCCAGATCTTCAACCGAGCGCGCCATCCAGCCGATGGTATCGAGCGTATCGGTGGTCTTGAGGACG
>JAQSDT010000337.1 GCA_029946075.1 bacterium
GGGAACTGTCCCTGGCCGGGTCCGTGGACCCGGTCATATGGTGCCCACCTACTTTCGTAGGGAACTCCGGGATCGAGTGCTTCAACGGCGTTCGCGGCCTCGCACTTTGTTTTTGTCGGTGGGTTCGTTTCCGAAAATTTCTGTCGGCGTAGCCGGATGGAGCGCAGCGCAATCCGGGACAGGCGCCATTCGATTGCAAGATGGTTCCCCGGATTTCGCTGCGCTCCATCCGGGCTACGATTGCGTCGATTTACTGTCCTGATTGACGACGGCAGAAGCGATCCCGCATGACGATAGCATTTTCAAAGGCCGACCTCCGCAGCGTAGCGCTGGCCAGGCGCGATGCACTCAGCGACGAACAGCGCGCGAGCGCCGCGCAGGCCATGGCCAAGCGCGGCCTGCCGCTCGACATCGCGCCGGGCATGGTGGTGTCGGGCTATTCGCCGATCCGCAACGAGATCGATCCGGCCCCCCTGATGCGCAAGCTCGCCGGGCAGGGCGCCAGGCTGGCCTTGCCGGCAGTTCTGTCACGCGGAAAATCGCTGGCGTTTCGCGCGTGGTCGCCCGACGACCGGCTGATGCTCGGGCCGCTCGGCATTCCCGAGCCGTCGCCGGCCGCCGAAGAACTCATCCCCGATATCATGCTGGTGCCGCTCGCCGCGTTCGACCGTCAGGGCCACCGCATCGGCTACGGCGCCGGGCATTACGACTTTACGCTCGCCCATCTTCGAAAAGGCAAGGCCATCGTTGCCGCCGGCGTTGCCTTTGCCGTGCAGGAAATAAAGGAGGTCCCGGCGCAGCCGCACGACGTGGCGCTGGATTTTGTGCTAACGGAAAAGAAAGTGTTCGATTTCCGGAGCTGAACTTTGCGAATTCTCTTCATCGGTGACGTGGTCGGCAAGAGCGGCCGCACCGCTATCTCCGACTATCTCCCCGGCATGGTCAAGGACTGGTCGCTCGATCTCGTCGTCGTCAACGGCGAAAATGCGGCGGGCGGCTTCGGCATCACCGAGGCGATCTATCAGGACTTTCTCGACGCCGGCGCCGATGCGGTCACGCTCGGCAACCACGCCTGGAATCAGAAGGAGGCGCTGGTGTTCATCGAACGCGCGCCGCGCCTGATCCGGCCGCTGAATTTTCCGCGCCATACGCCGGGCCGCGGCGCCGCGCTGATCGACACCAAGAGCGGCAAGCGCGCGCTCGTCATCAACGCGATGGGCCGCGTCTTCATGGAGCCGCTCAACGATCCCTTCAGCGCCGTCGGCAAGGAACTCGACGCCTGTCCGCTGCGCGAGGCGGCGGACGCCATCGTCGTCGACTTCCACGGCGAGGCGACCAGCGAAAAGCAGGGCATGGGTTACTTCTGCGACGGCCGCGCCAGTCTCGTCGTCGGCACCCATACGCATGTGCCGACCGCCGACCATCAGATCCTGACCGGGGGCACCGCCTATATGAGCGACGCCGGCATGACCGGCGATTACGATTCGGTCATCGGCATGCAAAAGGAAGAGCCGCTGCATCGCTTCACCACCGGCATTCCCTCCGGAAGGTTCGAGCCCGCGTTCGGCCCTGCCACGCTGTCGGGCGTCGCGGTCGAAACCGACGATGCGACCGGGCTGGCGCTGAAGATCGCTCCGGTGCGCGCCGGCGGCCGGCTGGAGCCGGCCGTGCCGGGATTCTGGGTGAATTAAAGCCGATAGGCGGTGCGGAAGCCGCCCCAGAGGCGGCCGCGGACGCGGATCGGCACGTCGATCTCGCGCATCATCACCATGTTGCCGTTGCCCATGTCGCGCGCGTAGCTCTGCACCAGATAGGCGCGCTGGTTGCGGCCGGCGGCTAGCCCAGCGGGATCGTTGAAGATGCGGCGGTTGCGGCTGTTGGCGGTGTTCCAGGTGACGTCGCCCGGCCGCTGCGGGTGCGAGTAGATCTTGTTGTGGACCGGCAGATAGCCGTTGGTGTCGATCATGGCGCAGAACGCCATCCGCGTATCCTTGACCAGGAACGCTTCCTGGAACGGCGGTAAATTGCGATCGGCCCAGTCGAGAATTCTGGTGCGGTACTGCACCGGATTGGTGCCTGCAATCTCGACATAGTTGGTGTCGAACATGTCCTCCATCGAGATCGCGCCGCTGGCGACGCCGTTCTCGAAAATCTTGCACAGCGCCGAGCCGGCTTCCATCGCACGCGTGACGGCTTCGGTGTTGTCGTCCTGGATCGCGAACAGCTTGTCTTCGATCTTTTCGGTCAATGCCGCGTCCGGCCGCTCGAACTGGGCCTGCGTGCCGGCCTTGGAACGCCCGCCGATGCGGATTTTGCACGCGCCGATGTCCTGCAGCGTGGCGTTCAGGGTCTGGCCCTGCGCCAGCACTTCCGCGCCCGCGCCGCCGATCAGGATGCCCTGCATGGAGATTTCGTAGACCGGTGCGGATATCTCGCCGCGCGGGCCTGCGATCTCGATCTTCAGGCTGCAGGGCAGCTTTTCCTGCTTGCGCCGTTCCTCGCGCTCGCCCTGCCGCAACAATACGGCGCAGCGCGTCTTGAGTTTTTGCGCAAAGGTGGTGACGGCCCGTCCGGCACTGGCGACGTTTTCGCCATGCACCTCGGCTTCCTTGGTCGCACTGTCGATCTCGGTGGCGCTGTCGCCGACCGAGACGATGAAGCTGGAGGCGGACGCCGCGTTGTCGGCCATCTCGCCGGTGGTCTCGTTCTGCTCGGCCACCGCGCCGTTGACGTTGTCGAACACCGGGCGGATCGCCTCGATCGCCTGCGAGATGCGGTGCACGGCATCGGCCGAGCCTGCGGCGTCGCGTTGCAGCGCCTCGATCTTCTTGGCGATCTCCTCGGTGGCGTTCTGTGTCTGCACCGCGAGCGCCTTCACTTCGGTGGCGACCACGGCAAAGCCGCGGCCGGCCTCGCCGGCGCGTGCGGCCTCGATGGTGGAGTTGAGCGCCAGCAGCGTGGTCTGCCGGGCGATCTGCGCGATCAGATTGACGACATTGCCGATCGCAGCGGACGACTCCCGCAAACGATCGACATTGCTGCTGGCTTCGCGGGCGGCCTCGCTGGCGAGGTCGGCGAGCTTGCCGGCGTCGCGCACCTGCGAGCCGATGCCTTGCGCGGACTGGGTGAACTTGTCGGCGGCGTGCGAGAATGTCGTCGCCGTGCTCTGCGCCGCGCTGGTCCGCCCGGTGAGGGCATCGGTGCGCTGGCGGATGGTGGTGAGCGTTGCTGCGGTCGCCTCGGCGCCGCCGGCGACCGAATTGGCGGCCCGCTCGAGCTGGCGGATCATCGCGCCGAGTTCGAGCTCCAGCAGTTCGAGGATTTCCTTGGCCGAATCGCCCCCGCTCGAGACGGCTTCGGTAGCGGCAAGGGCCTGCGGAGCCTTGGCGTCCGCGACAGGCGCAGCCGGTTCCGGTATCCGCTTTTTGAACAAACCGAACGCCATTGGGTCTCTTAAAAGTTGAGGGTGGGCACGAAATCCTCTCATCCGAGCGTGAAATGATGGTTAACAACTGCCTGATATTCCGGCAGGCGGGGCACTACTTTAGTACCCCGGTCGTCCCCGATCTTTGATTTCGGCCGGTCTCCGGCCTATAAGGCCGCGCTTTCACCTAGAATCCCACCTCGGACGAATCCAAGAGATACCCGCATGGCCGGCCATTCCCAGTTCAAGAACATCATGCACCGCAAGGGCAAGCAGGATGCCCAGAAGTCGAAGCTGTTCGGCAAGCTGGCGCGGGAAATCACCGTGGCCGCCAAACTGGGCACCCCGGATCCGGCGATGAATCCCCGGCTGCGCGCGGCCATCATCGCGGCGCGCCAGGAAAACATGCCGAAGGACAATATCGAGCGCGCGGTCAAGAAGGCGACCGGCGGCGAAAGCGAGAACTACGATGAAATCCGCTACGAGGGGTACGGCCCCGGCGGCGTCGCCGTGATCGTCGAGGCGCTGACCGACAATCGCAACCGCTCGGCGTCCGATATCCGCACCTTCTTCACTAAATCCGGCGGCAATCTCGGCGAAACCGGCTCGGTCGCCTTCATGTTCGATCGCACCGGCATCATCGAGTATGACGCCAAGGTCGCCTCCGACGACGCCATGCTGGACGCCGCGATCGAAGCCGGCGCCGACGACGTGCTCTCCAGCGAGAACGGCCACGAGGTCTACGCCTCGCAGGAAACCTTTCGCGAGGTGGCCAAGGCGCTGGAAGCGAAATTCGGCGAAGCCCGCAAGGCCGCGCTGACCTGGAAGCCGCAGAACACGATCGCGGTGGAGGATGAGGTCGGCGAGAAGCTGCTGAAGCTGATGGACCTGCTGAACGACCACGACGACGTCCAGAACGTCTATGCCAATTTCGAGATCTCGGACGCGCT
>JAQSDT010000338.1 GCA_029946075.1 bacterium
CCGTCGGTGCTGACCGGCGCCAACCTGGCCAACCGCGACCTCATTTATCTCGGCGTCTCGGGCGACGGCGATTCAGCCTCGATCGGCTTCGGCCAGTTCGCCCATGCGCTGCGGCGCGGCGTCAACATGACCTATATCGTCGAGAACAACGGTGTTTACGGCCTGACCAAAGGCCAGTTCTCGGCCACCGCCGACCGCGGATCGAAGTCCAAGCGCGGCGTCACCAACACCGACAATTCCATCGATCTGGCGGCCATCGCGCTGCAGCTTGGCGCGTTCGTCGCGGGCGAGGCGAAGCTGTTCTTCCACCGCGGCCTTTTCGCCGCGCAGCCGCTCCAGTGCCGCCGAATTGCCGCCGCTCGACGATATCGTTGCGATCTCGCTGCGCAGATCCATCATGATCTTTTCGGCAGCCGCATTGGCCTGCTTGAGCTGCTTGTTCTCGAATTCGCTTTCGGTCAGCAGCTTCCCCTGCGTCGCCAGCCGGGTTTCCAGATCGTTGACGCGGTTGCCGAGCATCTCGGCTTCCTTGACCTGCACGATCAACTGGCGGTCGAGATCGGTGACGCGCTGGTTCAGGTTTTCGACGCGGCTGCGTGCTTCGCCGAGTTCGCGCGTCACGTTCTCGGAGTCGGTACGTTCCTGGACGAGGCGGGCCTGCGTCGCGGTGAATTCCTTTTCGGCGTCGCCGACGCGACCCTTCAGCTCTTCGATCTGGGTGCGCACGGCGACCAGTTCGATCTGACGGCTGTCCGCCATCATCGAACGGTCGTTGAGTTCGCTGTTGATCCTGGCAAGTTCGGCCTGCTTGTCGGTCAGCGCGGTTTCGGCGCTGCGCAACATTTCGGTCTTGGCCGCGAATTCCTCTTCGGTGGCGCGCAGCTGTTCCTTGACGGCCTTTTCGCGCGCTTCGAGCGAGAAGATGGTGGCGTTCTTTTCGCCTAGCTCGATCTTCATGCGGTTGATCGCGTCGGACTTCTTGCCGAGTTCGGCAAGCTGGCTGGTGGTCTTGTTGCGGAGCTGGTCGACGCTCATTTCGAGGCGCCGCGCCGACATCGCGAATTCCGCGCGCAGCTGGTCCTTGTCGGCCTGGATCTCGGCCATCGACAGCGGCGTCGCCGCCTCCAGCCGCCGGGTCGTCAGCCGCACCGCACGGTTATGCACCAGCGGCACGATCATCAGGCCAAACAGCATCGAGACCAGAAAACCGATCGCCAGATACATGATCGGTTCGATCATGGGTGGTTACTCCGCCAGGAAAGCCAGGAAAGGAAGTGTGCAAGGAATTGTTAACGACATTGCCATGGCGGACCGGCACAGCGCCAGCGCTATGCCGCGTTAACCTGAATCCGCGCGCCGCTCTCGCCGGAGCCGCCGTTAAAATGGGTTCCAGGTCGCCCGCGGCGTGAATTTGAGATAGCCGACATTGGCGCCGAGCCGCAGCCCGATGCCGGAGCGGATCGGCACCAGCACGATGTTGTTGGCGGTCAGCGCGGTCATGCCGAAACCGCCGACGATATAGGCAGAGCCGTCGATGCCGACGAAGCGCTGATAGATCGCGTTGGTGGCGGGCAGGTTGTAGACCAGCGTCATGGTGCGCGCGCCGTCGCCGCCCCAGTCGAAACCGACCGACGGTCCCTGCCAGTAGACGCGCAGATCGCCGGCGTTCTTGGTGTAGAGCGTGCCTTCGCCATACCGAAGGCCGGCAACGAACGCGCCGCTGCCTTCCTCGCCCAGCACATAGCCGTTGGGCAGGCCCCACTGGCTGACCGCGCGCTCGATCACCGAGGCGAGCCCGCGCGAGACGTTGCCGAAGAATTTGTGCCCGGCGCCGACCAGTTCGTCCGGACCGAAGGTCGCGGGTCCGGCGTCGCGCTGTGGCGGCGGGGCAGGCTGCGCCTGTTGCGCGACAGCCGGGGCGGCAATCCAGCACATCAGCGCGGCAACCATCACCGCAGCAAGGCGTGAAGCAAAAATCATCAAAGAACCCGCATCATGGAAAGAAACCCCTGGCATCGAAATTCCGGCCGCCGCCTTAACCTGACGCCAACAGCATGGCTCTAGGTTGCGTCCAGTGTCCCCTCGACTCGTCTGTTATCGGCACCAACTATGACGGCACCACGGCAGGAAAGATACCGCTCGCGCCCCGGAATGGCCGTTTTTGCCCTGCTGGCGTGCTTTTCCGGTGCTTTTGCCCCGGATTTGGCGGTCCGGGCCGCAACCACCGAGCGCATCGTCGTGAACCGCTATTCCGGCCTGGCGATCGAGGGTTTCGACCCCGTGGCCTACTTTACCGAGTCCCGGCCGACCCAGGGACTGGCTGATTTCGAGGTTCGCGAGTCCGGCGCGGTCTGGCGGTTCCGTAACGAGGGCAACCGCGCCTCGTTCATCGCCCATCCGGAAGTCTATGGCCCCCAGTTCGGCGGCTACGATCCGGTCGATGTCGGGCGAGGGGTGACCTATGCCGGCAACCCGCGCTTTTGGGCGATCAGGGACCAGCGGCTCTATCTGTTCGGCCGCGAGGAAAACCGCGATGCCTTCGCCGCCAACCCGGCGCGTTACCTGAAAGAGGCGACCACGCGCTGGCCCGCGCTCGAGCAGGGCCTGGCGCAGTAGGCAGCGCTCGCCCGGGCTACGGGATTACGGGGCCTCGGCGGGGTCGCCCCAGGCGATGAATTCCGGAACGATGAAATCCTCGCGTCCGGCGCCGAAGCGGAGCGGGGCTCCCTTCGAATCCGTGATCTTGCCGCCGGCAGCGACAATCACCGCGTGGCCGGCCCCGACGTCCCATTCGCTCACCGGCGACAGGCGCGGATAGATATCGACCTTGCCTTCGGCGACCCGGCCAAACTTCACGGCCGAGCCGAGCACGCTACGTATGGCGGACGGCCGCTCGGCGATAAAGGCTTCGGTCCTGGCATCGCCATGCGAGCGGCTGACTGCGACCGTCCACGGCTCGCCGCGCGGCGGGCAGCGGCGGGTGGCGATCGGCTCGACCAGCGGTTTGCCGCCTTGAAGCGTCAGCCGCTCCGCGCCGCGGCCGACGATGCCGCGCCAGATCAGGCCGAGCGCCGGCGCGCTGACGATGCCGAGCAGCGGAATGCCATGCGTCACCAGCGCCAGATTGACGGTAAACTCGTCGCGGCCGGCGACGAATTCCTTGGTGCCGTCGAGCGGGTCGATCAGGAAGAAACTGTTCTCGAACGGCAGCTCCGCCGACCGGACGCGCTCTTCCGACAGCGAGGGAATTTCGGGCGCGATCTGCGCCAGGCCTTCGGCGATGAGGGTATCGGCCGCAAGGTCGGCCTCCGTCACCGGCGATCCGTCGGTCTTGCCGTCCACCTTCATGACGGAGCGGTCGACGGCAAGGATGGCCTCGCCGGCCCGGATCACGATTGCGGTCAGTGATTCGAGCAGCTCCGCCGCTGCATCGCCACCGATCGCCGGCGGCCGTGCCTTATTCATGAGATCGGCCCATTTGCTGTTCGTCCTGCCTTACCATTGCCGTCCCCTGCTGGCAGCACGCGGCTGCGCGGTGTATCACACTGAAAGCACGCGTGATTCGTAACTGACCGCCGGAAGCGACCAGGCGGCTTTCCAGGAACATATGATGTCTGGCACTCCGACTCCCGGTCCGGCTCCCGATGCCCTCGAACTTGCAGCGCTGCTGTGTTCGCGGGTCTGTCACGATCTCATCAGCCCGGTCGGCGCGATCGTCAATGGCCTCGAGGTCCTCGACGACAATCCGAAGCCCGAGGATCGCGATTTCGCACTCGATCTGATCCGCAAGAGCGCCAAGACGGCCTCCGCGCGGCTGCAGTTCTGCCGGCTGGCGTTCGGCGCGGCGGGATCGGCCGGCGCGCAGATCGACCTCGGCGATGCCCAGAACATGGCGCGCGGCCACATCGAGGACGGCAAGATCACCATCGCCTGGAATTTGCCGCGCCTGCTGCTGCCGAAGAATCGCGTCAAGCTGCTGCTCAACATGCTGATCATCGCGCAGCAGACGATCCCGCGCGGCGGCACGCTGACGATCGATCCGATCGGCGACGGCGAGACGATGAGCTTCCGCGTCACCTCGGCCGGCCTCAATGCGCGCGTGCCGCAGAACATCGCCGATCTCGTCAGCGCCAATTCGACGGCGACCGTCGATGCGCACGCGGTGCAGCCTTACTATACGCGGCTGCTGGCGCAGGCCTGCGGGCTCAGTGTGACGCTCGCGCCCGACGGCGACAAGGTGATCGTTACCGCTTCGTAAACGAGGCGCGCGCCAATAGTTAAGCGAATGTTGACAAAGGGCGGCCGGATTGAATCCGGCCGCCTTATCTCTTTGTTGATCCCGTTCTTTTCCAATTGCTCAACCAATATTAAA
>JAQSDT010000339.1 GCA_029946075.1 bacterium
CGCCCACGATCTGGCCGTCGTCCGCCACATCTCGACCCGTATCGCCGTGATGTATCTCGGGCGTCTCGTCGAAATCGCCGACCGCGACGATCTCTATCGCAATCCGCTGCACCCCTACACCGAGGCCTTGATGGCGGCGGTGCCGGTTGCCGATCCCGAAGTGGAGGCAAAACGGCCCCGCGCGGTGATCTCGGGCGAAGTGCCGAGCGCGCTGCGGCCGCCGCCGGGCTGCAGTTTCCATACCCGTTGTCCGCGCGTGATGGCCGTGTGCAAGACCGATCAGCCGCCGCTGCGCGAACTCAGCCCCGGCCGCGCCGTCGCCTGTCACCTCCACGCCTGAACGCGCCGCGTCACGCGGCGCCGTTTGTCAAATTTGTGGCGTTCGTACCGCGCTGCATCGACAAGTTTTGTTTGCCAAATTTCCCGCGCGAACGAATACTCCCGGCAACAACGGGAGGTAGCATCGTGAAAAACAGGCTGGCACTCAGTGCGACGGTCGCGGCAATCGTCTTTTGCAGCACAAGCATCGGCGCCTCGGCGCAGAGCTACGAAGTCACCAAGCTGGTGCCGGGCTCGGCGTTCCACGGCGTGCACGGGCTCGGCATCGACAAGTCCGGCCGCCTGTTCGCCGGCAGCGTCGCCGGCGCCGCGCTCTACGAGGTCGATCGCGCCAATGGCACCGCGAAGATTGCCGTCGCCTCGCCGGAAGGCATGGCCGACGACATCGCGTTCGCGCCCGACGGCACCATGGCGTGGACCGGCTTCCTGACCGGCGATCTCTACTCGCGCAAGGGCGATGGCCCGGTGAAGAAGCTCGCCTCCGGCCTGCCCGGCATCAACTCGCTCGCCTTCCGCAAGGACGGCCGGCTCTATGCGACGCAGGTGTTCCTCGGCGACGCGCTGTACGAAATCGACGTCGAGGGCGTGAAGCCGCCGCGCAAGATCATGGAAAAAATGGGCGGCCTCAACGGTTTCGAATTCGGACCCGACGACAAGCTCTACGGCCCGCTCTGGTTCAAGGGCCAGGTCGCCCGCGTCGACGTCGACAAGGCCGAGCTCAGCGTGGTCGCCGACGGCTTCAAGATTCCGGCCGCGGTGAATTTCGATTCCAAGGGCAATCTCTGGGTGGTCGATACCGCGCTCGGGCAGCTGGTGAAGGTCGATCCCAGGTCGGGCGCGAAGAAAATGGTCGCGCAGCTCAAGCCCTCGCTCGACAACCTCGCGATCGACGACAAGGACCGCATCTTCGTCTCCAACATGGCCGATAACGGCATTCAGGAGGTCGATCCGGAGACCGGTGCGGCCAAGCAACTGATCATCGGCAAGCTGGCGCTGCCGGGCGGCATCGGCGTCGTCTCGGACGGCGGCAAGGACACCATCTACGTCGCCGACGTGTTCGCCTACCGCACCGTGGACGGCGCGACCGGCGAAGTCTCCGAACCCGCCCGCATGCACGCCGACGGCGGTACGCTGGAATATCCGATGAGCGCCACCGCCAAGGGCGACGACGTGCTGCTGTCGAGCTGGTTCACCGGCACCGTACAGCTGATCGACCGCAAGTCCGGCAAGACGAAGGAGATGCTGCACGGCTTCAAGGCGCCGCACGATGCGATCAAGCTCGGCGACGGCAGCATTCTCGTCAACGAGCTCGGCAGCAAGTCGCTGATCCGCGCCAGCGGCGAGCACGGCAAGGACCGTACCGTCGTCACCGGCGCGCTCGAAGGTCCGGTCGGCATGGTCGAGGCTTCGGGGGGCACGGTCTACATCACCGAAGCCTTTGCCGGCCAGGTCTCGAAGGTCGAAGCCAATGGCGAGCGCACCGTGGTGGCCAAGAATCTCAAGGGCCCCGAGGGCATCGCACTGGCACCCGACGGCAAGCTGATCGTCGCCGAAGTCGGCGCCAAACGCATCGTGCAGATCGATCCGGCCAGCGGAACGGTGACCGAGATCGCCGGCAATTTGCCGATCGGTATCCCCGGCACGCCCGGCGGCCTGCCGAGCAATATCCCGACCGGCGTCGGCGTCGGCGCGAGCGGCGTGATCTACTTCTCGTCGGATATCGAGAACGCGATCTACAAGGTTACGAAGAAGTAGGCGCCTGCCGGTGTGGCTCGCTACGCTCGCACCTCCAGCGACAACGGCGAAGCCGTTGCGCGGGGATGACGGGTCTCATACCTGCGATCTGAATAAATGGCCCGGACAGTTTCGTCCGGGCCATTTCAATTTCGTCAGTTCAGCTTGCGCTTCGGCACCGGCGTTTCGAACTGCGCGATTTCCGCAGTCTGGGCCGGCTTGCCGTTGAAGGTCAGCACGTTGCCTTCGCTGGAGATCACGACGCGATCGCCGTCCGAGACTTCGCCAGCGAGGATCATCTCCGCCAGCGGATCCTGCACGCTGCGCTGGATCACCCGCTTTAACGGACGCGCGCCGTAGGCGGGGTCCCAGCCCTTGGCGGCCAGCCAGTCGCGTGCCGGCGCATCCAGCGTCAGCACGATCTTGCGCTCTTCCAGCAGCTTCTGCAGGCGCGTGAACTGGATCTCGACGATCCGGCCCATCTCGCTCTTCTGCAGGCGGTGGAACAGGATGATCTCGTCGACGCGGTTGAGGAATTCGGGGCGGAAGTGGGCCCGCACCATTCCCATCACCTGCTCGCGCACCTCGGACGTATCCTCGCCTTCCGGCTGGTTCACCAGGAACTCCGAACCGAGGTTCGAGGTCATGATGATCAGCGTGTTGCGGAAGTCGACGGTGCGGCCCTGACCATCGGTCAGGCGGCCGTCGTCGAGCACCTGCAGCAGCACGTTGAAGACGTCGGGATGGGCCTTCTCGATCTCGTCGAACAGCACCACCTGATAAGGCCGGCGCCGCACCGCTTCGGTGAGCGCGCCGCCCTCGTCATAACCGACATAGCCGGGAGGCGCGCCGATCAGCCGCGACACCGAGTGCTTTTCCATGAACTCGGACATGTCGAGGCGGACCATCGCGGTCTCGTCGTTGAACAGATACTCGGCGAGCGCCTTGGTCAGCTCGGTCTTGCCGACGCCGGTGGGGCCGAGGAACATGAACGAGCCCATCGGGCGGTTCGGGTCCTGCAGGCCGGCGCGCGAACGCCGGACGGCGGTCGCCACCGCACGCACGGCTTCGGCCTGGCCGACGACGCGATTGCCGAGACTGTCCTCCATCTTCAGGAGCTTGTCCTTTTCGCCCTCCAGCATCTTGTCGACGGGCACGCCGGTCCAGCGCGACACCACCTGCGCGATGTGGTTGGCAGTGACTGCCTCCTCCATCATCTCGCCGGGGTTCTCGTGGGCCTCGATGCTTTCGAGCTTCTTTTCCAGTTCGGGAATCCGGCCATAGGCCAGTTCGCCCGCACGCTGGAATTCGCCGCGGCGCTGCGCGTTGGCGAGTTCGATGCGGAGCGCATCGAGCTCGCTCTTCAGCTTCGCAGCATCCGAGAGCTTGTTCTTCTCCGCACTCCAGCGCGCCGTCAGCGCCGCCGACTTCTCCTCGAGGTCGGCGAGTTCCTTCTCCAGCGTCTGCAGGCGGTTCTTCGAGCCGGCGTCGGATTCCTTTTTCAGGGCCTCCTGCTCGATCTTCAGGCGGATGATTTCCCGATCCATCGAATCGAGTTCTTCCGGCTTGGAATCGACCTGCATCTTCAGCCGCGCCGAAGCCTCGTCCATCAAGTCGATGGCCTTGTCCGGCAGGAAGCGGTCGGTGATGTAGCGGTTCGACAGCGTGGTGGCAGCGACCAGCGCGGAGTCCGTGATGCGGACGCCGTGGTGCTGCTCGTACTTGTCCTTCAGGCCGCGCAGGATCGAGATGGTGTCCTCGACCGTCGGCTCGGAGACGAAGATCGGCTGGAACCGCCGCGCCAGCGCCGCATCCTTCTCGACATGCTTGCGGTATTCGTCGAGCGTGGTGGCGCCGATGCAATGCAGTTCGCCGCGCGCCAGTGCGGGCTTGAGCAGGTTGGACGCGTCCATCGCGCCGTCGGCCTTGCCGGCGCCGACCAGCGTATGCATCTCGTCGATGAACAGGATGATGCTGCCCTCGGCCTTGGTGACTTCTTCGAGCACGGCCTTCAGCCGCTCCTCGAACTCGCCGCGATATTTGGCGCCCGCAATCAGCGCGCCCATGTCGAGCGACAGCAGCTTCTTGTCTTTCAGGCTCTCCGGCACGTCGCCGTTGAGGATGCGCAGCGCGAGACCCTCGGCAATCGCCGTCTTGCCGACGCCGGGTTCGCCGATCAGCACGGGATTGTTCTTGGTGCGGCGGGAGAGCACCTGGATGGTGCGGCGGATTTCCTCGTCGCGGCCGATCACCGGATCGAGCTTGCCGTCGCGCGCGGCCTGGGTCAGGTCGC
>JAQSDT010000340.1 GCA_029946075.1 bacterium
CGAGGAGATTTCCGACAGCCGTTCGATGGTGCCGCTGATTTGCCTGATGGCGCCGACCGATTCCTGCGTCGCGGCCTGGATGCTGGAGATCTGCTGGCCGATCTCGCCGGTGGCCTTGGCCGTCTGCTCGGCCAGCGCCTTCACTTCGGAAGCGACGACCGCGAAGCCACGACCGGCCTCGCCGGCGCGCGCCGCCTCGATGGTGGCGTTGAGCGCCAGCAGATTGGTCTGGCCGGCGATGGTGCTGATGAGTTCGACGACGTCGCCGATGCGCGCGGCGGCCTTCGACAATTCGCCGACGCGATCGTTGGTAGAGCGGGCCTGGTCGACGGCCTCGCCAGCCATCCGCGCGGATTCCTGCACCTGGCGACTGATCTCGTTGACGGACGACGCCATCTCCTCGGTAGCCGACGCCACCGACTGCACATTGGTGGAAGCTTCCTCGGAAGCCGCAGCCACCATCGTGGTCAATTCCTGGGCTCGTTCCGCGGTCGCCGTCAGCGTGCCGGCGGAGGCCTCCAGTTCGGTCGATGCCGACGACACGGTCTCGACGATCGCGCCGATAGCCGTCTCGAAGTCGTCGGCCAGCTTGATCATGTCTGTCTTACGCTGCCGGGCGGCAAGCTGGTCCTCCCTGATCTTGGCCTCGGCCTCGTCGCGGGCTTTTTGCTCGGCCTTGACCTTGAAGGTTTCGACCGCCTCCGCCATGTCGCCGATCTCGTCCTTGCGGCCGAGTCCCGGCAGCACAACCTCGAACTGACCGTTCGCGAGCTCGCGCATGGCGCTTGTCAGCGCGAACAAGGGTCGCAGAATACGGAAAAACGCGACCCAGAAACTAACCAGCGCAAGGCCCAGCGCAGCAAGCAGCACCGCGCCATTGACCATCAGGCTTGACGCGCTATTCGCTGCCTCGTTTGATGCCTCCTGATCGGCTGCGTTGCCTATCGCATCGGCCAGTCGAAGCATCGAATTGATCGCTATCGTCGCGCGATCGACATACTCGCTACCCTTGAGCTTGTATTCTCCGGTTTCGCCCGCGGCGAGAACCCCATCGCGGGTTTCGCCGTAGGTCCGGAAGTATTCTTTCTCAACGCTGCCGATCGCCTCGACGACCTTTGCGGGGATATCCGCGCGCTGGCGGATCGGCGCGATTGTCTCCCAGGCCAGATCGACATTGCCGCGGTAACTCGAAACCTTCCGCAGACCGTCAATGCCGAGTTTCGTCCGCCCGCCGACGATACCGCCGAGGAATGCACGCTCCCTGCCGGCATTCTCGGCCATCAGCGCGGTCAGATGACGAAGTCCGACGAGTTGCGTTAGCGCCACCGTGGGCGGACTGGTCAATGTCTCAAGCGTCAGTCGCAATTTATTGGCGGCGACTTCGATCAAGTTGGTGATCGCAGGAGAGAAACCTTCTACGACCTCCGACGACCGTCCGGATCCTGGTTTGCCGAGGTTTTCGTCGATCCTTCCGCGGAAAGCCTCAAATGCCCGGAAAGCGCTTTCGGCTTCGGCGATGTTCTTTTCAGCCGCTTTCATGGCCGGGACCGCGCGAAGGCGCTCAGCAGCCTCGCGAAATGCCTGATCGGCAGCTGCGCGCGTTTTGACAATCTGGGCGCGGCGTTCGTCCGCAAGCACATCGGGCGATTTCAACGGCGCGTTGGTCAGCCCGCGCTCGACCGCCCATTGTCCGGAGCTCCGCAACAGCAATTTCGAAATCTGATTGACCTTGAGGAAGGCCTCGGACTCCTGTCGCCGCCCGAGCGCGCCAAAGGCCGCAATCCCAACGGACGCCACACCTGTCAGAACAAGCGCGGAGATGATCAACGGCAGAACCGTCTTGATCTTGAAATTCACCTGGCCGGTTCCTTACGCTGCGACGGAGAGGCTCGAACAATAGCCATCTCCGCGCAAAAACGCGTTAACAAGATACCTCGTACAAATACGAACTATCGCCGCACGAAGCAGCTGCGACCGGATCGCAGCCGTGACAAGATCATGGCGCTGCAGCCCGATCCGGCGCTGAAATGCTCGCGCTCAGGATCGCACGATTGCTGCGTCAGGCCGCCCGCACCGTATCGAGGAACTTGCCGACTTCGAGCTTGAGGCGATTGCTGTCCGACGACAGCGACTGCGCGGCCGAGAGAACCTGGCTGGAGGCCGAACCGGTCTCGCTGGCGCCGCGCTGCACGTCGGTGATGTTAGAGGAGACCTGCTGGGTGCCCTGCGCCGCCTGCTGCACGTTGCGGGAAATTTCCTGCGTGGCCGCGCCCTGCTCTTCCACCGCCGCGGCAATGGTCGAGGAGATTTCCGACAGCCGTTCGATGGTGCCGCTGATTTCCCTGATAGCGCCGACCGATTCCTGCGTCGCGGCCTGGATGCCGGAAATCTGCTGGCCGATCTCGCCGGTGGCCTTGGCCGTCTGCTCGGCCAGCGCTTTCACCTCGGAAGCAACAACGGCGAAACCACGACCGGCCTCGCCGGCACGCGCGGCCTCGATGGTGGCGTTGAGCGCCAGCAGGTTGGTTTGGCCGGCAATGGTGTTGATGAGTTCGACGACGTCGCCGATACGCGCGGCTGCCTTCGACAATTCGCCGACGCGGTCGTTAGTGGTGCGGGCCTGGTCGACGGCCTCGCCGGCCATGCGGGCGGATTCCTGCACCTGGCGGCTGATCTCGGTAACCGAGGAAGAAAGCTCCTCGGTGGCCGAAGCGACCGACCGCACGTTGGTGGAAGCTTCCTCGGAAGCTGCCGCCACCATCGTCGTCAATTCCTGCGACCGCTCGGCAGTCGAGGTCAACGTGCCGGCGGAAGCTTCGAGTTCGGTCGAGGCCGACGACACGGTCTCGATGATCTCGCCGACCGCCCCCTCGAACTGGTCGGCGAGCCGGATCATGTCCTGCCTGCGAACGACGGCGGCGTTGCGTTCGGCTTCCTTCTGCTCGGCTTCCATCCTGATCTTGGCGAGCCCGTTCTCCTTGAACACGGCGGCGGTCTTCGCCACATCGCCGACCTCGTCGCCACGCTCGGCGCCCTGGATCGCGACGTCGTAATCACCGGCGGCGAGCTTCCCCATCGAACCCGCAATCGTCCGGATCGGGCGGGCAATGGTGAACACGGAGAACAGCGCGGTTCCGGCGAGCAACAGCGCGACGGCAATACCGACGGAGAGGGAGAGACGCTCGATCCAGCTCATTTCCGCATCGGAGGCGATGCGCTGTTCCGCCGAACGGGCCTTGGCAAATTCGACGATGCTGTCGGCGAGCTTCTCCATCTGCTCCCCGAGAGGCTTCGTCGTCTCGGTCCGGATACGGGAAACCTCCTGATTGAGCCGCGAGACTTCACCAGCTTGATCACCACCCTGCCGCGTTCGTTCGATGGTCAGCTTGCGGATCGCCGCGATCTCTTCCGACCCCTTGCGGAAGGAGGCGATCAGCGTGGCGAACCCCTTGATTCTCTCGCCGTTCTCGCCTGTCGGTGACAGCTTTGCCATGTCGGACTGATACTTCAGCGCTGAAGCGACGCGTTTGCTGAAATTGTCGACGGCCTCCTGCAATTCGGCTTGCGTCGAAGCCAGCAGGACGTCCCGCACGGCCGCTTGCATCCCTCGGGCGGACGCCTTGGCATCCAGCGCGTATTGTACGATGGAGGCTTGCCGCTCTGCACTCGACACCGCTTCGCGGATCTTCGCACCGCCGCTGATTTGCAGGAGAATCATCGCGGCGACCAATGCGATGGCAAGTCCCGACGTGATCGCCAGCTTGGTGCCGATCCGCAAATTATTGATCACCCGCATGATGTTCGTCTCCGAACTTTCAAAGGCTGGCGATGCGGCAGTTCGAAGCGACCCGCGCTCAATCGCCAAGCAGTTCGAGATACCGCGGCGGCGATCTCGATAGGGTTAAAATTGCTACCCGTGAAAATACTCGTGCCAGATCGAAGAGAGCAGCGGGTTACGGCAATAGCCGCTTCAGGAAATCGGCATCGATCGCCTTTCGCGCTGACGGAAAGCGGCACGCAATGACGCGCACAGCAACAGACAAAAACAAAGCCCGGCCGCAAGGGCCGGGCTTGAACTCACGCGATGCCTCGAAGATCAGGCCGCGCGCACCGAGTTGAGGAATTTTCCGACCTCGTTCTTGAGGCGGCTGGAGTCGGTCGACAGCGACTGCGCCGCCGACAGCACCTGGCTCGAAGCCGAACCGGTTTCGCCGGCGCCGCGCTGCACGTCGGTGATGTTGCTGGAGACCTGGTGGGTGCCCTGCGCAGCCTGCTGCACGTTGCGGGAGATTTCCTGCGTCGCCGCGCCCTGCTCTTCCACCGCCGCCGCGATCGCCGAGGAAATCTCGGAGAGCTTTTCGATGG
>JAQSDT010000341.1 GCA_029946075.1 bacterium
ATCAGAACCGGGCTCCAGATTCTTGTTTTGACGCGTTTTCTTCACGCGAACCGGTACCCACTTCGCTCGAAAACGCTCTGTTTTTCGGAAATGGCGTCAACGACGCTGCAGCCCTCACGGCCCTGCGCCCACAATTACCGGAGACGACAATGCCTGAGATCGCGCGCGGGACCATATCCGCCGGAAAACGTCTGTTGCCGCTGCTCCTGCTGCTCGCGGGCGCGCCGATCGCGGCAAAGGCCGACAGCGGCATGGTCGATGTCCGAAACCTGCCCCGCCTCGAAGGCGCCGTCGAGGACACTTCCAGAACGCAAGAGCACCGTCTGTACTACGCCGTCCCGACCGTCGTCGCGATCACCAGCACCGCCGTCAGGAAGCTGCTCGCCGCGGACGGCTGGGTACAATTCCGTCGACCGCTCGACGAGAAGAGCGAGTCGCTCACCTTCAAGAAAGCCCAACAGGGATTGCATGTCTCGTACACGCAAGGCCCTGGCCGGCCCGATCAGTCGGTAGTGAACTACGTTCCCGACCGCATCACCTCGAACGTGCCGTTCCCGCCCGACGCCACCGAGATCGTGTTCGACCAGCACCGCCCGTACCTTGGCTGCATCGCGCCGCTCGCGCGAGAAGCGACGCTGGACTTCTTCCGCAAGGAGATGGCCGCCATCGGCTGGCAGCAGCTCAGCGCTGCCGAAATGGCGCAACGCTGGCCCAATGCCGAATTCAGCGAGACGATCGCAACCGGCTCGCGCGCCTATTACAGCCATGCCGACCGTGACGGATTCTATCGGCAACGCCCGATCATGCTGACCCTGCAGGACCGCAGCGACGGCCGGACCGACGTGGATATCCGCGTCGCACCGTTCGCCCTGCAGGCGCTGGAGGCGGATGCGGAGATGGCCGGCCTGCCGCGACCGAAGAATCTCAAGCAGGCGAGAGCAACGGGCGCATCCGATTCCGTTCGTCGCCAGCTCGAAGTCGCCGTGATCGGCGAACTTTCCGCAACGCTTGATTTCTATCGCCGCGAACTTGCGAGCCGCAACTGGACCGAAGAGGCGGCCGGCGCCGTCGTCACGGCCGACAACGTGACGCTGAATTTTTCCTCCTCCGAACAGGCCGCGACGCTCAAGCTCAACCGCAAATACGATCTCACCATGGTCGCCCTCGTCACGCAGATGAAGGAGGCCGCGCTGGCGGCCCGCGCCCGCGCCAAAAAGGAGGCCGACGAGCGCTTCATGACGGACGCCATGTCGATGGCCAAGCAGGTGATCGCGGCCGACGAGGCGCGGCGCGTGACCCAGGCCGCCGGTCTTTCGGACGCGCCATTGCGCGCGCTCGCGGACAGCACGACGCCCGTGCCGCTGCCGGAGAACGCCGAAAACCTGAAGTTCAACGGCGGTGACGGACGGCTTGAATTCAATTCCGCCTCCAGCGTAAAGGCGATCGCCGCGTTCTACCGCAGTTCCCTCAAGGCGCAGGGCTGGAAAGAGAAGCCGTCGGTCATCAACCAGCCCAACATGACCATGATGGAGTTCTCAAAGGGCAGCAAATCCGTATCGTTCACCGCCCTGCAGATGGGCCCCAAGGTCCGCGTCAGCGCCGATGGGTCGGGGCTGGTAATGGCAAACGCCGCCTCGAACAGCGACAAGCCGTCAGCCGGCGCATCCGACAAGACGGTCGCCGAGACACTCGAACTCGATCCCGATGCCGAACTGCCCGCGCCGAAACAGCGGACGCTGATCTCGATCGAGACCGGAAGGAAGCCCGGCAGCCCCGAACCGTTTCGTCGCGAGTTGACCGCCAGCATTCCCGCAAGCCTGAACAGCGTGCTTGCGTTCTATCGTAACGAACTCGGCAAGCGCGGCTGGAAGGAAGCCGCGGAAGGCGCCGTCGTGAAGCCTGAAGAAGTCCAGCTTGCTTTCACCTCACCCGACGGGCCGGCGACGCTCAAGCTCGGCCGGAAGAATGGCGAGACCTCGGTCAGTCTCGGGCAGAAATATCCGGCGGTAGCGGCAAAGGCCAATATCGTCCCGAAGCCGGGTCAGTCGAAGGTCATGTTCGGCAACCTCGGCAAGAGCGCCGTCACGGTCTCCATCGACAAGCAGACGATCAAGGTCGCGGCCGGCGCCGGCGGACCGGAATCGCAATGGCCGCCGATGCTCGACCTGCCGCCGGGAAGATATCGCTTCACGGTCAAGGCCGCCGGCGGCCCGGCGCGCAGCGACCAGATCGAGATCGCCGCCGGCGATACCTGGGGCGTGATGATCGGCCCCGGCGGCGATGCGCTGCCGCTGCAGATGTATTGATCCTTCGGCGGACCGGTCAGGCCGCCCGGAGAAAGAGAACGTCGACATAGCCGGTCCGCGCGATCGCTTCGTGAATATCGGACCGGCTTGCCTTGCGGGGTGGCGCGGATCGCGCGATCCAGTGGGCCTGATAGCCATATCCGTCGAGGCGATCCAGGATCGCCGACACCGACGTGCCGAACCTGTTCAAGCCCTCTTCATGCAGTTCGACGAACAGGGCGGCACCCGACCTCTTCAGGATGTGGTCCGCTCCCTCGAGCACCAGCATCTCGGCGCCCTGAACGTCGATCTTCACCAGCGCCGGCATGCCATCGCCCGGGCCCTGCACCAGTTCGTCCAGCGTGACGGCCGCGACCGCCAGTCCGGTGCCGTCGCGGGACAGTTTGTGATCGGCGGGGTGAAGCGGATTGATCTCGAGGAATGCCGGCCCCGGGCTCGCCGCGGCGACCGCCTTGATGGCTTGAACGCGATCCAGCACGCCATCGCGCTCCAGTGCGCCGACCAGGCTGCGATAGTTGTGATCCTCCGGTTCGATCGCGATGACCCTGCCGCTTGCGCCAACCCATTTGGCAAACCGGCGGGCGAAGAAGCCGACATTGGCGCCGACGTCGATCACCAGCGAGCCCGCTGGCACGAACGCGCGCAGCGCGTCAACCGGCCCAGCCTCGATGTATCGCTTGTAGCTCGAATAGAGGACGAGAAAGGCCTGGTTAAAGCCGGGGAGACGATGCAGGCCGAGCCTTGCGGCGAGGCCGAACAACCCGACCATGGATTTTCTTGCAAGGGTCCCGAGCATTCAGCAATGTTCCAGCATGACCCGCAGGCCCGATACGGCATGGTTGCATGCAATGGCCTGCCTCAATAGGGTCTATAGCGAATTTTCGAAATTTGCTCGAATACCTTTTGTTGGTGGCATTGCATGTGGTCTGGCGTATCGGGATCGAGGCTCTGGCCGTGCCTGCTGGCAGTGGCCTTTCTCCTGATTCCCCCGCTGCTCCTCCACTACTATCCAATCTCGTTCTGGGCCAATGGCGACTACCAGACGCTTGGGCTGGCCGACGCCCTGAACATGGCGTATCGGATCGCCGACCGCGAAATGTACTTCGCCCGGGGCATGACCAACCATCCGGGCGTGCCCTTCTATTTCATGAACTGGCTGGCGCTTGCCCTTGCCGGATTTCCGGTCGCCTCGCCCGGACCAGGTTTTTTCGACCGCGTCATCGAACATGTCGAAGACTATTACCGGATCACGATCTGGCTCGGCGCGCTGACCGGCGCGGCCGGCGTCTATGTGTTCGCGCGTGCCGCGCGGAATGTCGTTCCATCAGGCGTCGTCGTTGTCGGACTTTTGTTCTGGCTCGTCTCGGCGCCGGCCACCTTGCTGATGTTCGCGTCTCCGTCGATCGATTCGTTCGCTCTTCTGATCAACGGCCTGTTCTTTGCCGTCCTGATCCGGATCGCCCGCGACGACGAACTGCGACGCAGTGGCGCGACCCTCGCGGCATGCGCTGCCGCATTCGCCTATCTGAACAAGCTTTCCTATCTCTACGTGCCGCTGGCGCTGCTCGTCACCGGCACGGCCAACATGTACCTGCGCAAAGTGGATCGCCTCAGGCAAAGACAGCTCAGTCTCGTCACGGCCGCGGTCTTCATCCTGGTCGTGGCCGTCGTCGGGATCGTCACGATCGGCCTCGGTGGATTTCGTATCCTGCTCGGCTTCCACAAGCGTGTCTTCCTGGGGTCGGGACTTTACGGCAGCGGCGATCACGCCGTGGTCGGCAGCCGCGAATTGTGGCGTGCCGTGTCGGCCATTCCGGCCGACAGCACCTACGCCATCCCGATCGCGATCGTTGCCGGATCGGGTCTCATTGCGGGCGGCCTCGCCCTGAGCCGCAGGGGACTCGAGCACGTTCCCGTGGCGTTGATCAGCATCGGCGCCGGGGTCGCCTCGTCGCTCTCGGCGATTCTCGTCCTGAAGCACTACATCGCCCATTACGCCGCGGGAGTATCCGCCACGCTGCCCGCAACCATCGTCGCCTGCGATCT
>JAQSDT010000342.1 GCA_029946075.1 bacterium
GCAAAATCATGATCGGCAACATCAACAGCGGAATCCATGCCAGCGGACCGGCAATCGTGAACAGTACGCCAATAAAGAGAACTGCGAACAACAGGTCGGTAGCGGACACGACGCTTCCCGAGGTGAAGAACTCGCGAACGGAATCGAAGTCTCTCAGCTGGTTGGCGATGATGCCGACCGAGGTCGGTCGCTGTGCCATCTTCACCGCCATCACGTGCTCGAAGATATTGGCAGCGAGAACCACGTCGGCGGTCTTGCCCGTCACGTCGATGATGCGGCTCCGTACCGTGCGCAGCACGAAGTCGAAGAAGATGGCGAGGCCCATTCCGACGGACAGCGCAATCAACGAGGGAAGCGCGCCGTTCGGGATAACCCGGTCGTAAACGCTCATGGTGAACAACGGCGTCGCCAGCGCCAGCATGTTGATCAGAAAGGCCGCCAGCGCAATGTGTCCGTAACTGCGCCAGTGGACCTTGACCACGGACCAGAACCAGTGGCTGCGCGGGAGATCGCCAGCTGCGACAGCTCGCGCATTGGCTTCGGCAGCGGCTCTCACAAGGAAAGTGTAGCCGGTGTACTCAGACGCAATGCCCTTGAGACTGACAACTTGCGGCGCTTGCGCCGGAACGGTGGGATCCAGCACGCGAACGGTCCTGCCGACCGTATCGATGCCGAGCAGGATCAGCGCCGCGCCGGTCTTCATGATCAGAACGGCAGGCAGCACCATCGCGGGGATATCGGTAATGTCCCGCTTGATGGCTTCCGTTTCGAGCCCGGCGCGTCTTGCGGCGCGATCGTACAGGGCAACGGATAGCCGACCGTCGAGAATGGGAAGGCCACCGAGCAGGGCCTCACGGCTGACGGCGCGGCCGTGATGGGCCGCCAGGTAGGTCAGGGAAGCGGCCAGGGGGTCAATTCGCGAACTGGCCGCAGCAGATGCTTCGACCCTTTCGGGTTCGCCAGCGGGAGGCCGGCCTTGCGCCTGTTTTGGGGTTCGGGAAAACAAACCGAATGCCTCTGATCATCAGCAATGAAATCCGCCGGAATGCGGCGCAACCAATGGCGGCCAGAATACAACAGTCTTCCGCCCGAAGCATTCGCTGGATTCGGCTATATCGACAGACAGTTAATAGCTGCGCCCGACGTCGCAAGGATGTCGGGTTAACGCGGCTCAGCTGACCAAACTTCTGTTGGTCACTTTTTCTCGATTGGGAAGGCCGACAGGAGCCAGTACGGCTTGCCGCTGTTGGTTCCGGCGTACGCCATCGGCTGCTGTGCAGTCGGGTCGACGTAGGTCGCGACCTGGGCCGGATTGCGCCCGCTCTTTTGCGCAAACCATTCCGGCGCACCGAGCATCGTGGCAGCGGTAGCCCAGCGCGGCCAGCGTCCGGTGAAGGCTTCTGCCGGTTCCGCCGCGGCATAGGCGAGGGGAGCCGCAGACGGGTCGATCGCCGCGTTGGAAACCCGCAGCGGCTCGGAGCCGGTTTGCGGCAGTGTCACCCGCGGCGAAGGTAGCTTGTAGGCCGGCAGGCCAAGCGGGGTCATATCCATCGCCGCCGCATCCACCGGCGGCGGTGCCTTGAGATATTCGAGCAGCGTGCCCATCGCTGCCAGCATCTGATAGTCAGCAAAAACGATGACGCCGCGCGAAGAGGTGAGAGAGACGGCCGCGTTGAAATACTGGTTCTGCGCATTGAGCAGGTCGATCAGCGAGCGTTGACCGAGTTCGTATTCCTTGTCGAAGGCGGCGATGGTCTTGCGGTCGGCCTGCAACTGACGCGTCAGGGCGGCCACACGCGTTGCGGTGATCGTCCGCGCCGCCCACGCCTTGTCGATCGATTCCAGCGCGTCCCGCTGCAATCGCGCGTGACGCATCGTCGCTTCGGTGTGACGCTCCGCCATTTCCGAACGGCGCCACACATCCTGGCCGCCGCGGAAGATGTCCCAGGACATCACGACCTTGCCGCTGTAATCGTCATGCGTCGTGCCGAGATAAGGATAGGTATTGTCGTTGTGAGTGGCGCGGCCTTCGAGCGAAAAATTCGGGACGAACGCGCCGTCGGTCACACGAAACGCATGCTTGGCGGCATCGACGTCGGACTGCGCGGCCTTGATGGTCGGATTAAAGCGCACGGCAATGGCCAGCGCTTCGTCCCGGGTCGATGGCAAACCGCCCAGCGGGCCCGGGAAACGCAAATTGTAGGCTTCCAGCCCCACGACCTTGCGATATTTCGCGCGGCCGTCATCCAGACTCTTGCGGAATTCAGCGAGCGTTGCTCGCGCGTTTTCCACTCGCTCGCGCGCCTGTTCCAGATCGCCTTCGCCGGCGCGGCCGCCCGAGAAGCGCGAATTCACGTTTGAGAAGATGCGCTCGTGGTTTGCGACGTTCTGCTGCCCAAGTTCAACGAGCCGGGTGTAACGAACGACGTCGACATAGGCTTCCGCAGCATCAAGCGCGATGAGTTCGGTACGTTCCCGAACCCTGAAGGCCGCCGCATTGACCCGCGCCGACTGTCGCCAGATGTCGTGAATGGACGCAAATCCATCGAACAGCGTCTGCCGCACGACGACGGAGGATTGCAATCCGTTGCGCCAGGGGCCGCTGCCTTGGGTGGGGACCGGCAGCGCCGACCCGCTGACGACGGAAGCTCCCTGATCAAATTTTTCGGGGCCGTACCTGGCTTCCAGCCGAACTTGGGGAAGCAAGGTGCTTTGGGTCTGCCGGAGTTCCGATTCCGTTGCACGCCGATTCGCCGATGCTTCGCCCACGCCAGGATTCGTAACGGTTGCGTGCCTCAATGCATCGTTGATGGAGAACGGCTCCGCCACAACCGGCGAAGTACTCGCCAAGATCAAACTGGCGATTGCAAAATATGCCGATTTCATTTGCCCGTCCCCGTCAAAGCAATCGAAAAACAATGCCGGCCAGTCCGGAGTTCAATCACCTAATTCAATTGCTTAAAGTAACAAACCGACCCCGGATTCCCTATGACATTTAGGCCACACACACCGAACTTCCGGCTCTGGTTAGCAGTATATTAATACCTAGAAAGGAGCCGGAGTGATTCCATCTACCGGGCGCTGGAAATGCTCCGACGGGTCGATTGTTCTCGCCGGTGCGATATCGCCGCGGTTGCATGGTTTTTTGCAAGCTTTGATAGCTTTGCCGCCAGCTCAGGAGCGTTCGCGCGCCCCTGCCATACCGATTCCTCACCAGGCGGGCGCGCTGCAGGAAGCTCGAGGCAAAGCCAGGATCGAGGCCATTGTCAGTCCTGCGGGCGCGCTCTGCCGAAGGGGGCCGAGACGCTCCCTCGGCAAGTGTGCGCCACAGCGAGCGGGCCTGTGCACGCCAAGGATCGCGCCGAGCAAGCGGCAAATTGCCACTTTTTCCCGATTCTCCGACTAGCTGGAAAGCAGCCGTTCTGTTTCTATGTGAGGGTTTCGACCGGAGTTCATTTTCATGAAGAAGGCGATCGAACACATTGTAAGAGGCTATTCGACATTGAAGAACCGAATGGCTCTTGAGGAAATACGAGATCATCGCAAGCGGCTTTTGGCGGAAAACCGCCGTAGCGCGGCCGCTTCCGGTTTCAATCTCAAACGGATTTCCGATGAATTGCAGGCGGAGATCGACATTGTCGAAGAAGCTCTGTCTTCCATCGAACCTGTCTCGTCCCCCCTCCGCGAAGCCGCATCATCAGATGCTTCGACGTCGGGAACTCGTGGCAATGTTCCAGGCTGACAGCGCGCCTGGCAATCGACCCGTAGCTTTCAGGACAAGCCAGCGTCGCGGGTGCGTACGGGTTGGCGGAAGGGGTGGGATTCGAACCCACGGTACCCTTGCAGGCACGCCGGTTTTCAAGACCGGTGCCTTAAACCACTCGGCCACCCTTCCGTCTTTGGAAGATCAAGCACTTAGCGAATGGTCACCTCGAGCGCAAGGCAGACGTGGGCGCCGTCGGGCCCCGATCGTTACCGGCCAGGAGGCTTCTTCAGCACTGAAAGCGACCGGTCGACGACGAGCACAACCTCGGCCATCGCCGCGTTGCGCGTCTTTGCCTTGCCCGTTTTCGTGACGTCATCATCGAGCGTAACGGCCCATCGCCAGCTATCCGGTTCGTCGCCTTCGAAAACCAGATAGTGGCGCGATACTCCATCACGCGTTCCGTTCGCGTCAGGAGGCATAGATCACGCCGAGACGACTCCGGCGCGCCTGACGCTCATGATCTGCCATTTCGACGTATCGAAGAAATACGCCGCCCTGATTTCCGCGGCTGCGGCATCCGATGCCGGAATGGCGGTGTGAAACTGCCTCGCGCCGTCGCTCAAAGTGATTCTGAAAATC
>JAQSDT010000343.1 GCA_029946075.1 bacterium
GACAATTGTCCGATTCATACACCGGTACGATGAGCTGCCCTGGCCGACAGGGTGTTCCGCTCCGGCTGTGGGTTAAATAGCCCGCGCGCCATAACCTGACGAACTCCAGATGGAGTTCATGTACCCATCGCGCGAGCCTCATGGTCTGCATGAAATCAAGCCGCGCGGTCGGCTACGACGACATCGCGGGTCCGCAGGGAGAATTTCACCTCAGCGCCGACGCGAGGCCCGGAAACCCCGGTTACCCGTGCAGGCGTCAAAGACCGGCAGCGCCTGGTCGTTATCCCGGCGCTGGCCGGCACCGAAACCGGGACACAGCGGCACGATGATGTGAAGGTGGGACTTCTGTGGAAACTCCCACCTCAACCCGCCGCTTTTCTCAACCTGTTTCAGCGGAGAACCGGCCTATCGCCCATCGATAATCGGATTGGCAGCGAGGTCAAATGCATCGAACGCCGCAAAAAAGATCTCAGCGGCGCCGATATCACCGCGCGGGAACGTGGCGCCGGCCAGAAAATTCGGCAACGACTGCTTGCAGGAGAAGAAGCGCAGCCAATTTTCGAAGCTGGTAAGTACCTCGATCTCGGGCGCGCGCCGGCAATCGTCGGGATTGCGCACGAACTCGACAACGCCGCGGCGCAGGTGCAGCGCGTGCCGCGCCGGACGGTCGGTAATGGCAATCACAAGCACGATGTCGAGCTGCTCGGACTTTTGGGGATCGATGCGCACGCGGTATTGATCAATGCTCTCGGCGGGGTCGGCAAGCGCGAGGATGCGCACGTTGGCAAACTGCAGCGATGGAATCCTGATGTCGCCCCTCAGCGCCGCGGCCTGCGAGAGATACCAGCTCCGGATGGTCTGCGCCGGCGTGATATGCCCGAGCTTCTGCAGGATGTCCGCCTTCAGCCCGCGAACGTCGCGATCGTGCGGATTGAGCCGGAACACGTAGTTGACGAGCTGGGCGGCCCAGGCGAGCTCACCGACGGCGAATGCAGCGCGCGCCATTTCCAGCACCCTGGCAGCGCCGCCCATGGCATCGACGAGCCGACTGGCCTGCTCGCGCGGAGGTAGCGGATTGATCGTCGCGGCGTCGCCGTCGAACCAGCCCAGCGCATGGTTGAAGAGATACGGGCCGAAATGGCTGATCTCGCCATAAACCTCCGCGAGGTTGGGGAACTCGGCAAGATGCAGGGGCAACCTGACGAAATCGCGCAACTCGTCAGGCCCCAGTCCGCGCAGGATGCCGCGCAAGGTCTGGTCCAGGATCGCATTGAGGCCATCGATCACATGATCGAGCGCTTCGCGGACCTGTTCACGCCCCTTCACGGCGCGCGCATGGGTGTTCACCAGGGCCTCGGGAGAAAGGCCGCGGATCACGGCGAGCGCGTCGCGCCATTCGCGGGGATCGCGGAACTTGGCACCGCGCAGCGTGTAGATGTTCGGCACGAACGGCCAGAGAATGTTGTTCAGAACGACGCCGCTTTCCGGCAGGTACACGGTCAGACAGTCGTCGGTGTCGGAACCGTAGCGCGTGAAGCATTGCATCTCGATGCCGGCGATCCTGATGCGCTGGCCGTCCTCGACCGGCGTGTTGACCGGAACGAAGCCCGATCGACCGAAGGAGATGTTCGCTCCGGCCGGCGCATCAGGGCCCTGCTCCGGGGCGTAGTAGTTGAACTGCTGGATGGTCCGGGAGATCTGCAGCGGCGCGGTCTCGGCATAGAGGTTGCCGGTGCCGCCGCTACCCAGATTGGCATTCAGGCGCGGATGGCCGATGATGGCGACCTTCGCGGTGTCGTCGACCAATGCTGTCGTGCCGTGAACGTAGTGGGAATGCGAATAGATGACGGCCACGATCGGCTTGTCCGAGATCGAGCGAATCTGCCGCCTGAAGCGCTCGCCATCCTCAAGGCACTCGCCGGTGTCGAAGACGACGAGACCCTCCGGCCCCTCGATCAGCGAGAGATTGAGAAACCCGTCTCCGCCGAACACCGTGACGCCGGGCGCCGGGCGATCAACTTCCGGCGTCAGATACGACGTCTTCTGCAGCCGGGCGTATCCGTCCGCATTTGTGAGCGCACCATTAGCCAGGGTCGTGAGGCGTACCTCGCCTCCCATATAGATCGACGGCGCGGCGGGCATCCTTGTCATCGAAATCGTCTCCTGGCCGGTAGTATCAAGCCTCAGTCATACTTCTCGGTATCCGCCGCAACCTGCGCTTCCAGCGCCGGCGCCGACATCGGATTCATCGCCTGAAGAGATTGCTTCTCCAGCGCCTCGCTTGCACGGCTTCGTCGCAGGAGCAGCGCGGCGCCTGGTCCTGGCGGTCATGCGCCCCTCGTCTGACTTGCGGTGCGGGCTTTCGCCTTGCTTGCCTTGCTGCCCGTCTTTGACAACCGCGCCATTGCGACCCCCAAGTTTAGAACGGCATACTACCGGTTCAAGCCATTGGTCCGAAAGGGGGGATTGGGCCCAGCTCTGAGGTCGCTGACCTTGGCCCACAGCATTATCAACGGCTTCAGCGTGTTTGCCTTTTCGTCGTCCGGCGCCTGCGGAGCCGCGAAGTCGAGTGATCGCTCAAGATCGGCCAGCAATGACTTCAGCGGCTTGCGGGGCCCAAACAGCCGATCATCAAGTTCAGTGTCCAAGTCGGTCTGCTGGCTTGGATTGTCCCGGTGCCGCTCAAGCCACCGGTCATGGGCGACAATCGCCAGTTGGTGCGCCTCAAGCTCCGTCAGGGATTTCGGCCCGGCGCGCAGATTGGCCCATCGCGCTTCGAGCTCGGCGAGCGCCTTTGCGAAGCGCTGCTTCGCCTCGACGGGGTCGCGCGTTTCGAGGCTTACTTTCTCCTCGCGCTTTCCGACGAACTCGCGAAGCTCCTTCGGAACTGCTTTTCGGAGCTGATAGATTTCGGTTTTCGGATGCTTCCAGGGCGTGACATGGCAAGCAGCTTTGTACCACCCTCTTGTACCGAAGGGGCGACTGTACCGAAGGGGCGACGTTAAGCCGTTGCTTTTGCTGACTATCTTCGAAAACCAGACGCTTAAAAGCGCAGTGGTGCCCAGGAAAGGACTCGAACCTTCACGGCCGTTAAGCCACTGGCACCTGAAGCCAGCGCGTCTACCAATTCCACCACCTGGGCACGTGGGCCGGGTTAGTAAGGATCGGTCACGCGCTTGTCAAATCTCTTCAATGGCGGCCAAATAGGCTGTACAGCGGGGCGGCGGTGGCGTATCGCGAATCCCGCTAAATATCACCGATAACTCCCTTATTTGACCTCTCAGGAATTGACCCCGATGGCATCGAACCAGGAAACGCTCGTCACGGTTTTCGGCGGATCGGGCTTTCTGGGGCGAAATGTGGTGCGGGCGCTGGCCAAGCGCGATTACCGAATCCGGGTCGCGGTGCGGCGGCCGGAACTGGCCGGGCACCTGCAACCGCTGGGCCGGGTCGGGCAGATCCACGCCGTCCAGACCAATGCGCGCTATCCGGCCTCGGTGGAGGCTGCGATGCGCGATTCGGACGTCGCCATCAATCTGATCGGGATCCTGACCGAGGGCGGCGCCCAGTCGTTCGACGCCGTGCAGGCCAAGGGCGCCGAGACGATCGCGAAAGCCGCCAGCGCCGCCGGCGCGCGGATGGTGCATGTCTCGGCGAGCGGCGCCGACGAGAACTCCGGATCGAGCTACGCCCGGTCCAAGGCGGCCGGTGAGAAGGCCGTGCTGGCTTCGGTACCCTCGGCCACCATCCTGCGGCCGTCGGTCGTGTTCGGCCCCGAGGACCAGTTCACCAACCGCTTTGCCGCGCTGGCGCGGATGTCGCCGGCGCTGCCGCTGATCGGCGGCGGCCTCACCAAAATGCAGCCGGTCTATGTCGGCGACGTCGCTACCGCCGTGGCCGATGCCGTCGACGGCAAGACCAAACCGGGCGCGACTTATGAACTCGGCGGGCCGGAAGTGCTGACCATGCGCGAGATCATGGAAACCATTCTGGAGATCACCGACCGCGAGCGGATGCTGCTGCCGCTGCCGTTCGGCCTTGCGAAATTCAAGGCGTTCTTCCTGCAGTTCGCGCCGGGCGCGCTGAAGCTGACGCCGGACCAGGTGGTGCTGCTGATGTCCGACAATGTGGTGTCGGACGCGGCGAAGGCCGCTGGTCTGACGCTGGAAGGACTCGGCATCACGCCGGAATCGATGGAAGCGATCGCCCCGCAATATCTCTGGCGTTTTCGTGCGGCCGGGCAGTTTCAGAGGAAGAGCGCGTAGTCGTCGTCCCGGCGAAGGCCCTAGGGCATGCACACATCTGGTTTGTTGGGGATTCCCGAATCGGCATTTT
>JAQSDT010000344.1 GCA_029946075.1 bacterium
CTACGGCAGCGTGCTCGACGTCGCCTTCATCGGTTTCATCCGGGATGAGCTGAAATTCGACTCCATCGACGCGCTGATCCGGCAGATGGACGACGACAGCGCACGCGCCAAAGCGATGCTGGCGGCGGCGCCGAGTGCGTTTCCGAAGCTCGGGGCCGTTGGTTGAGCCAGACCGAGCCCTGGATTGTGGCTGGAAATCAGGCCCGGAGGCGCCAAAGGCGACCCGCC
Organism: bacterium; assembly: GCA_029946075.1. Taxonomy (GTDB): domain Bacteria; phylum Pseudomonadota; class Alphaproteobacteria; order Rhizobiales; family Xanthobacteraceae; genus Bradyrhizobium. The sequence continues at coordinate 229 of JAQSDT010000344.1, forward strand.
GCCGCATGCCGCGAGGCTTTGCGGTTTTTACCCGTCCCTGCTATGGAAAGCCCCATGTTTGCGCGGCGCACCATCAGCATTAGCGGCCCGGCTTCCGCCTGAGCTTAGGCTCGGCGCAAGACCGGGATTTTCCTGTTCATCCGCGATCCCCCCGCGTTTCAGCGCCGTTTACGAGCCAACCAGAGCATTTATGTCCCAGAAGCCGCAAAAGTCCGACGCCACCGACTATTCCAAGACCCTTTATCTGCCGCAGACGGAATTCCCGATGCGCGCCGGCCTGCCGCAGCGCGAGCCGGAGATCCTTAAATACTGGAACGACATCGACCTCTACGGAAAGCTGCGCCAGTCGGCCGAGGGCCGCGCCAAGTTCGTGCTGCATGACGGCCCGCCCTACGCCAACGGCAACATCCATATCGGTCACGCGCTCAACAAGATCCTGAAAGACGTAGTGACCAAGAGCCAGCAGATGCTGGGCTTCGATTCCAACTACGTGCCGGGCTGGGACTGTCACGGCCTGCCGATCGAATGGAAGATCGAGGAAGAGAACTACCGCTCCAAGGGCAAGCAGAAGCCCAACTTCAAGGACTCGGCGGCGATGGTGGCGTTCCGCAAGGAATGCCGCGCCTATGCGACGCACTGGCTCAACGTGCAGCGCGAGGAGTTCAAGCGGCTCGGCATCATCGGCGACTGGGATCATCCCTACGCCACCATGAGCTATCCGGCCGAAGCGCAGATCGCGCGCGAGCTGATGAAATTTGCCGCCAACGGCACGCTCTATCGCGGCTCCAAGCCCGTGATGTGGAGCGTGGTCGAAAAGACCGCGCTGGCCGAAGCCGAGGTCGAGTTCGAGGACTACACGTCCGACATGGTGTGGGTGAAATTCCCCGTCACCTCGCCGGCGCACGGCGTCCTCGCCAACGCCTCCGTGGTGATCTGGACCACCACGCCGTGGACGCTGCCGGGCAACCGCGCCATCTCGTTCTCGCCGAAGATTGCCTACGGCCTCTACGAGGTCACCGACGCACCCGCGGACAATTGGGCGAAGAACGGCGACTTGCTGATCCTTGCCGACGCGCTGGCCGAAGGCGTGTTCAAGCAGGCGCGCGTCGCCGGCTACAAGAAGGTACGCGATCTGCCGGGCGATACGCTCGATGCGGTGGAATGCGCGCATCCGCTGAAGGGCTTTGCCGGCGGCTACGACTTCATCGTGCCGATGCTGGCGGGCGATCACGTCACCGACGACACCGGCACCGGCTTCGTGCACACCGCGCCCGGTCACGGCCGCGAGGACTTCGACGTCTGGATGCTGAACGCGCGCGACCTCGATCAACGCGGCATCAACACCACCATCCCCTATACTGTCGACGAGAACGGCGCCTATACCGATCACGCGCCGGGCTTCACCGGCAAGCGCGTCATCAACGACAAGGGCGAGAAGGGTGACGCCAACGAGGCGGTGATCAAGGAGCTGATCGCAGGCGGCAAGCTGCTCGCGCGCGGCCGAATGAAGCATCAGTACCCGCATTCGTGGCGCTCCAAGAAGCCGGTGATCTTCCGCAACACGCCGCAATGGTTCATCGCGATGGACAAAGACATTGTGGACAACGGCCATGCGAAGAAGGGCGACACGCTGCGCGCCCGCGCGCTGCATGCGATTTCGGTGACGCAATGGGTGCCGCCGGCCGGGCAGAACCGCATCAACGGCATGATCGCCGGACGCCCCGACTGGGTGATCTCGCGCCAGCGCGCCTGGGGCGTGCCGATCGCCGTGTTCGTGCGCGAGAAGGGCGACGGCTCGGCCGAGATTCTGCAGGATGAGGTCGTCAATCAGCGCATCGGCGAAGCCTTCATGGAGGAAGGCGCCGACGCCTGGTACATGGAGGGCGCGCGCGAGCGCTTCCTCGGATCCCGCGCAGGTGAAGACTGGAAGAAGGTCGACGACATCTGCGACGTCTGGTTCGACTCCGGCTCGACGCACGCCTTCGTGCTCGAAGACCGCCAGAATTTCCCCAATCTCGGCCACATCGTCCGCAAGGTCGACGGCGGCAACGATACCGTCATGTATCTGGAAGGCAGCGACCAGCATCGCGGCTGGTTCCACTCCTCGCTGCTGGAAAGCTGCGGCACCCGCGGCCGCGCGCCTTATGACGTAGTGCTGACGCACGGCTTCACGCTCGACGAGAACGGCCGCAAGATGTCGAAGTCGCTCGGCAACACCGTCGAGCCGCAAAAGGTGATGAAGGATTCCGGCGCCGACATCCTGCGGCTGTGGGTCTGCGCCACCGACTACGCCGACGACCAGCGCATCGGGCCGGAAATCCTCAAGAACACCATCGAGACCTACCGCAAGCTGCGCAACTCGATCCGCTGGATGCTCGGCACGCTGCATCATTTCAATCCGGCCGATGCCGTCGCGCCGTCGGACATGCCCGAACTCGAGCGGCTGATGCTGCACGAGCTCGCCGGCCGTGCCGCCATCGGGCGCCAGGCCTATGCCGAGTTCGACTACAAGACCGTGGTGGCAACGCTCGCCGCGTTCATGAACACGGAACTGTCGGCGTTCTATTTCGACATCCGCAAGGACGCGCTGTATTGCGACGCGCCGTCGTCGCTGGCGCGCAAGGCGGCATTGACCACAATCGACATCATCTGCGATGCGGTCCTGCGCTGGCTGGCTCCGGTGCTCAGCTTCACGACCGACGAAGCGTGGCGGATGTACAAGCCGAATGCCGAACCGTCGGTGCACCTGACGCTGTTCCCGAATGACCTCGCCCAGTTCCGCGACGAGGCGCTCGCCGCGAAGTGGGAAACCATCCGCAATGTTCGCCGCGTCGTCACCGGCGCGCTCGAACTCGAACGCGCCGCCAAGAACATCGGCTCGTCGCTGGAAGCTTCCCCGCTGATCTACGTGTCGGACCAGGCGATCTTCAACACGCTGTTCGACGTCGACCTCGCCGAAGTCTGCATCACCTCGAACGCGATGGTGACGAACGACGACGCGCCGGCCAGCGCGTTCAGGCTCTCCGACGTCCAGGGCGTTGCCGTCGTGGTGGAGAAGGCGGTCGGCACCAAATGCGCGCGCTCCTGGAAAATCCTGCCCACGGTCGGTGAAGACGCCGAATATCCCGACGTCTCCCCGCGCGATGCGCAGGCCTTGCGCGAATGGAAGGCGCTGGGGGTTAGCGTGTAGTTTCTATCGTCGTCCCGGCGCAGGCCGGGACCCAAAGCCACCGGCGTTCGGGATAAACAAAGAAAGATGACGACGAGTCTTTCAGACAAGAAGCTGCACGGCGTATGGGTCCCCGCCTTCGCGGGGACGACGATCTGCTTTGCGGCACCAGCCAGATGACCCCTTACCTCCGCACCGGAGCCATTGCGGCGGTCGCCACGCTGGTGGCCGACCAGGCCTCGAAGCTCTGGCTGCTGTACGGGCTCGATCTCGCCCAGCGCGGCGCGGTGAGAGTAACGCCGTTCTTCGATCTGGTACTGGCCTGGAACGTCGGGATCAGTTTTGGCTGGTTCCAGACCGACAACCAGCTTGCCCAGCTCGCTCTGATGGCAATCAAGGCGGTTGCCGTGATCGTGCTGGCGATCTGGATGGCGCGCTCAGCGACGCTGCTGGCCACGCTCGGGCTCGGCCTGATCATCGGCGGCGCCATCGGCAACGGCGTCGATCGGTTCCTTCACGGCGCGGTGGTCGATTTCGCCCTGTTCCACCTCGATATCGGCGGGAAAACCTTCAATTGGTACGTGTTTAACCTTGCGGATGTGGCCATTGTTGCCGGTGTGGCGGGCCTATTGTATGACTCCTTCCTAGGGGTACCCGCCGCAAAAGCGCCCTGATCCCGGCCGATACGGACCGGCGGTGCGGAGCTTGCAGAAGCGGGATTTTGCAGCCCTCGGACCCGGCCCGCACGTTGCGGAAATTGTGAATGGGAACAGCGCGATGCGCGAGACCGAAGCCTCTTTCTGGTTGGTGCGGAATAGCTCGCTGGGCAAGGCGTTGCGGCTCGCTGCCGTGACCCTCGGCGTCGGGCTCGTGATGGCTGCCGGGCCGGTTCGCGCCGCCGACGAGGAAGACGACGACAAGACCTTC
>JAQSDT010000345.1 GCA_029946075.1 bacterium
GCCGCAACATCTGGCGCGCGGATCTGAGCCGAATCCTCGACCGGCTCGAACCGGTCGTTGCAAGGCTCGGCCGTGACCGCGTGCAGATCGCGCCGTCCTGCTCGATGCTGCATGTCCCGATCGATCTCGCCCTCGATACCGGCCTCGATCCGGAGGTGAAGAACTGGCTCGCCTTCTCGGTGCAGAAGATCGAGGAACTGGCTGCGCTCGGCTCCGCACTCGCCGGCGGTCGCGCTTCGGTCGAAGCTATCCTGCAGGGTTCGGATGCCGCTGCGGCTTCGCGCAAAACGTCGCCGAAGATCCATGACACGACCGTGACGCGGCGTTTGATCGCCGTCGACGCCGCGATGCGCCGTCGCGCCAGCCCGTTCGAGGAACGCGCCGACGTTCAGCGCGCGCGGTTCAACCTGCCGTCGTTCCCGACCACCACCATCGGCTCGTTCCCGCAAACGCCTGAAATCCGCAAGGCCCGCGCGGCGCATGCCAATGGCGGGCTCAGCGATGCCGGTTACAAGATCTTCCTGCAGAACCAGACCAGGCGTGCGGTGCGCTGGCAGGAGACGGTCGGCCTCGACGTGCTCGTGCATGGTGAGTTCGAACGCAACGACATGGTGCAGTATTTCGGCGAACAGCTCTCGGGCTTCGCCTTTACCGCGCATGGCTGGGTGCAATCCTACGGCTCGCGTTACGTTCGCCCGCCCATCTTGTTCGGCGACGTCTCGCGCGCAGACCCGATGACGGTCGAGTGGTGGCAATATGCGCAGTCGCTGACCAGGAAGCCGATGAAGGCGATGCTGACCGGCCCGGTCACGATCCTGAACTGGTCGTTCGTCCGCGACGACATTCCGCGCAGCGAAGCCTGCCGGCAGATCGCGCTCGCCATTCGCGACGAGGTGACGGATCTCGAAACCGCCGGCGCCGGCATGATCCAGATCGACGAGGCGGCGCTGCGCGAGGGCTTGCCGCTGCGCCGCTCCGAATGGAAGGTCTATCTCGACTGGGCGGTGGATGCCTTCCGCCTCTGTTCATCCGGTGTACGCGACGAGACCCAGATCCACACGCATATGTGTTACTCGGAGTTCAACGACATCATTGACGCGATCGGCGCCATGGACGCCGATGTGATCTCGATCGAAACCTCGCGCTCGAAGATGGAATTGCTCGATGCGTTCAGGGACTATCGCTATCCGAACGAAATCGGCCCCGGCGTCTACGATATCCATTCGCCGCGGGTGCCCGAGATCGGCGAGATGACCGCCCTGCTCGCTCTGGCGCGGCAGCGGCTGTCCGACGCCCAGATCTGGATCAATCCGGATTGCGGCCTGAAGACCCGCAAATGGGAAGAGGTTCGCCCGGCGCTCGCCAACATGGTCGCCGCTGCCCGCGAGTTGCGGGAATCCGCGTAGCGAGATTCCCTGCAGCGCCATGAGACGTCATTGCGAGCGTAGCAAGCAATCCATATTCGGCTTGGGGATTGATGGATTGCTTCGCTACGCTCGCAATGACAAAAAAAACGCGGCGTCGCCGCCGCGTTTTCGTCATTCGAGTCAGCCTGGGCGCTACGCCTGCGGCTGCGGCTCCAGGCCGGTATCGGGGCGCGGGCGCGGCTTGCCGGCGGGCGGCACGGCGGAGGCGCGCGGCGTACTCGGCTCGAGCACCGATTCGCGGTTGGGCTTCTTGCCCTTCAGAAGGTCGATGATCTCGTCGCCGCTCAGCGTCTCGAACTCGAGCAGGCCCTTGGCGAGCGTCTCGAGATCCTCGCGCTTTTCGGTGAGGATCTTGGTGGCCTCGTTGTAGCCTTCCTCGACCAGCCGCTTGATCTCCTTGTCGATCTTCTGGACGGTCGCTTCCGAGGCGTTCTGCGTACGCGACACCGACATGCCGAGGAAAACCTCGTCCTGGTTCTCGCCGTAGGACACGGTGCCGAGCTCTTCCGACAGGCCCCAGCGCGTCACCATCATGCGGGCAAGGCGCGTGGCCTGCTCGATGTCGGACGACGCACCTGACGTAACCTTCTGGCGGCCGAAGATCAGTTCTTCAGCCACGCGACCGCCCATCATGATCGCGAGGCGCGAGGTCATCTGCTCGAGCGACATCGACAGCTTGTCGCGCTCGGGCAGCTGCATCACCATGCCCAGCGCGCGGCCGCGCGGAATGATGGTCGCCTTGTGAATCGGATCGGTCGCCACGACGTTGAGGCCGACGATGGCGTGACCGCCCTCGTGATAGGCCGTCAGCAGCTTCTCCTCCTCGGTCATGACGAGCGACTTGCGCTCGGCGCCCATCATCACTTTGTCCTTGGCTTCCTCGAACTCGGCCTGCGTCACCATCCGCTTGTTGCGGCGGGCGGCGGTCAGCGCGGCTTCGTTGACGAGGTTCATCAGGTCGGCGCCGGAGAATCCCGGGGTGCCGCGCGCGATGGTCTTGAGGTTGATATCCGGCGCCAGCGGCACCTTGCGGACGTGAACTTTCAGGATCTGCTCGCGGCCGACGACGTCGGGGTTCGGCACCACGACCTGGCGGTCGAAGCGGCCCGGACGCAGCAGCGCGGGATCGAGCACGTCGGGACGGTTGGTCGCCGCGATCAGGATCACGCCTTCATTGGCCTCGAAGCCGTCCATCTCGACCAGCAACTGGTTGAGGGTCTGCTCGCGCTCGTCATTGCCGCCGCCGAGACCGGCGCCGCGATGACGGCCGACCGCGTCGATTTCGTCGATGAAGATAATGCACGGCGCGTTCTTCTTCGCCTGCTCGAACATGTCGCGCACGCGGCTGGCGCCGACGCCGACGAACATTTCGACGAAGTCCGAACCCGAAATGGTGAAGAACGGCACATTGGCTTCGCCCGCGACCGCACGCGCGATCAGGGTCTTACCGGTGCCGGGAGGGCCGACCAGCAGCACGCCACGTGGAATGCGTCCGCCGAGGCGCTGGAACTTGCCTGGATCGCGCAGGAATTCGACGATCTCCTGCAGATCCTGCTTGGCTTCATCGACGCCCGCGACATCTTCAAACGTCACGCGGCCATGGGCCTCCGTGAGCATCTTGGCGCGCGACTTGCCGAAGCCCATCGCCTTGCCGGCCCCGCCCTGCATCTGGCGCGACAGGAAGACCCACACGCCGATCAGCGCGATGAAAGGCAGCCAAGAGACGAGCAGCGACACGAACCACGGCACGTTGTCACCCGGCGGCTTCGCCGTGATCGACACCTTGCCGTCGTACAGGCGCTTGATCAGCGTCGGATCGTTCGGCGCGTAGGTATGGAAGGTCGAACCGTTGGTGAAGGTGCCGTTGATGTCCGGCCCCTGGATGACCACGTCGCGGACGCGGCTCTGGTCAACCTCGGTCAAAAGCTGGGAGAACGAAATGTCCTGAGAGGCCGCACGCTGCCCGGGATTCTGGAACAGCGTGAATAATGCCAACAGCAGCAAGACGATAATGACCCAGAGGGCGAAATTGCGCAGGTTGGCGTTCATAGGGCTTCCTTCGTGGCCGCACAGATCGCGGCCTGATGTTCTTTAAGCAGGTCTTTGGGTCTGCAACACTTTGTTGGGTGCCGGTTGCATTACAATCTAGGTGCCGGTCCCCTCAATGCCAAGGGAACCTCTCGGGACTATTTAACGCATCTTAATGCCATTCCGGGTGAAATAAGGGCGGTTTGGCAGGGCTATTTCAATACTGGTTAAGGCAACCCAGCCATCCGCCGCCCCCTTGGCGGGGCCGGGACGATCAGAACCCGGTTCTTTGTGATGCTGATGACGGCGCCCGCCAGCGTTTGCTTCAGCCGGATGCTTCCGGCGGCGGATTTTTGGCCCGGAACGGCCCGCTCGATCGCCTCCATCAGCGCTTCGATCTTGCCGAGTTCCGCAGGCCCCTCATGGCCGATGCGGTTGATCGCACGCATCAGGAGCCGGACCCGGATTTCAGCAGACAAGGCAGCGAATGCCGCGAGATCGAACCCGCTCGCGGAGCCGTCGCCGTCGATGCTCGCCAGATAACGTTCGGCGCCGTCGGTCATGACATCGAGCGCGTCATTGGCCCGCGCAAGACGCCCTGCGAGACGGGCCAGAGTGCGCGCGTCGGCACCTTCCGCCGCGAGTACCGGCATCAGCGCACGCAGACGCGGACGCGTAAACCGCGGATCGTGGTTGGTCGGATCGTCGGCGAACGCGATGCCGGCTTTTTTAAGCGTCGCCACCAGCCGCGATTTCGGTACATCGAGAAATGGGCGCGCTAGAATCACACCACCGCGATCCGACTGCCGCGCCATCGCCGCAAGACCGGCAATGCCGCTGCCACGCGACAGCCGCATGACGACGGTC
>JAQSDT010000346.1:0-406 GCA_029946075.1 bacterium
CCTCGAGAAATACGAAATGGATGCGGTTCGCATCCGGTCAAACTATCAGGGTGCCGCATCGTGACCGATATTGTCGTCAGAAACGGCCGGGTGCTGCTCGGCAACGAAATCGTCGAAACGAATCTTGGGATTGCGGGGCGCGAGATCGCGGACACCGGTTACGATCACGGCCAGGGCAGACTCGACATCGATGCCGAGGGACTGTTGGTGCTGCCCGGTATCGTGGACCTCCACGGCGACGCCTTCGAGCGGCAGATGATGCCGCGGCCCGGTGTCGACTTTCCCCTCGACGTTGCCCTGATCGACAGCGACCGGCAAGCCGTCAGCAACGGGATCACGACCGTCTACCACGCCACGACCTGGTCCTGGGAACCGGGGCTGCGCAGCGGCGACAACGCACGGAAAC
>JAQSDT010000346.1:416-4301 GCA_029946075.1 bacterium
GCTCGATACGATCGAAGCGATGCGGCCGCAGCTCGCTGCCGACACCCGCTTCCACCTGCGGCACGAGACCTACAATCTCGATGCCGAAGGCGAGATCGCCGGGTGGCTCGCGGAAGGCCGCATCGACCTCTTGGCATTCAACGACCATATGGATTCGACCGTCGCGAGCCTTGCCAAGCCGCAGAAGCGCAACCGCATGGTCGAACGGACCGGTCTTGCGAGCGAGGCGTTCGACCGGCTGGTCGAAAGCGTGGTGTCGCGGGCGTCGGACGTTCCGGCCTCCATCGCCCGGCTGGCGCAAGCGGCGCGGGCCGCAGGCGTCCGGATGCTTTCTCACGACGACGAAAGCCCGGCGATGCGACAGGGATTCCGTGCGCAGGGGGTCGGCATAGCCGAGTTTCCGGTCAACGAGGAAACCGCGCGCGAGGCGGCTTCCGCCGGCGATTTCATCGTGTTCGGCGCACCCAATGTCGTCCGCGGCGGCAGTCACACCGGCTGGACCAGGGCGTCCGACATGATCGCCAAGGGCCTGTGTTCGGTGCTGGCCTCCGACTATTATTACCCTGCGCCGCTGCTGGCGGCTTTTCGGCTGGCGGACGATGGCGTGTTGCCGCTTGCCGAGGCGTGGCAGCTGATCTCGGCCGCACCGGCGCGCGCCGCAGGCCTTGCCGATCGCGGCGCGCTTGCGGCGGGCCAGCGTGCCGACATCATTCTCGTCGACGGTGCCATGCCATTGCGGCCGCGAATCGTCGGCGTCATCGCGGCAGGACGTGTTGTGCATCTGACCGAAGCGAACCGCTTCACCCGTCAGGAAACGATACAGCGCAAGGCAGTTGCAGCGGCGTAAGGCCGAACTATTCTGACGCCATGGCAAGCTATCCCCGTTATGCAATCTACTACGCCGCCGCGCACGGCAGCGCGCTCGACCGTTTCGGCGCGTCCCTGCTGGGATATGACCCTTATGGCGGCAACGACCTGCCCTTTCCGCACGGCGTGACTGCCGACTGGCCCGACCTGACGCAGGATCCCCGCAGATACGGATTTCACGCCACGCTAAAGGCGCCGATGACGCTGGCGCCGGGCAGGACGGAGGCTGAACTCGTCGCGGCCTGCAATTCCTTTGCCGGATCGAAGCGACCGATTCCGGTGATCGAACCTGTCGTCGATTCAATCAGCGGCTTCATCGCGGTCATTCCGGCGAAGCGATCGGCGGAACTCGAACGGCTCGCCGCGGAAGTCACCAAAGCGTTCGATAGGTTTCGCGCGCCGCTCTTCCCGGAGGACCGTGCGCGGCGAAACCCCGACGGATTGACGCAGCAGCAGCGCGACTATCTGGATCGCTGGGGCTATCCTTACGTGATGGAAGAGTTTCGTTTCCACATGACACTGACGGGCCGACTACCAGCCGAGCGCCGCGAGCCGGTGTTGAGCATGTTGCGCAGCAAGTTTGCCGCCACCGGGATCAACACGCTGGCGATCGATGCGATCGCCCTGTTCCGCCAGGATGCCGCAGACGCCCGGTTCCGCATCATCGGCCGCCGGGACCTGCAGCGCTGAGGTTCAGCGCCGCTGGTTGTAGACGTCGAGGCAGACGGCGCCGAGCAGCACCAGCCCCTTGATCACCTGCTGATAATCGATGCCGATGCCGAGGATCGACATGCCGTTGTTCATGACGCCCATGATCATCGCCCCGATCACCGCACCCCCGACCTTGCCGACGCCGCCATAGGCAGAGGCGCCGCCGATGAAGCAGGCCGCGATGACGTCGAGTTCGAAGCCGGCCCCCGCTTTCGGCGTCGCTGTGTTCAGCCGCGCCGCGAACACGAGTCCGGCCAGCGCAGCCAGCGCGCCCATGTTGACGAAGGTCAGAAACGTCAGCCGCTCGGTCTTGATGCCGGACAGGCTGGCCGCCCTCGCATTGCCGCCGATGGCGTAGATCTGGCGGCCAACGACCGTGCGCGTGGTGACGAAGGCGTAGAGCGCGATCAGCACCGTCATGATCACGAGCACGTTGGGCAGGCCGCGGTGCGAGGCGATCAGATAGGCGAAGTACGTCACCGCACCAAACAGCACGGCGCTCTTGGCGACGAAGAACGCGTACGGTTCGACCTCGATCCCATGCGACGCCTGCCGCGCACGATTTTTCGCGCTGGTGTAGACGAGCGCCACCGCCAGCACGGCGCCGATCAGCAGCGATGTCGGATACAGCGAGCCGGCATCGGGAAACATCTCGGGAATGAAGCCGGAGGACAGTTTCTGGAAGGTCGGCGGAAACGGCCCGACCGACTGGCCCTGCAGGATAGCCAGCGCCAATCCTTTGAACACGAGCATGCCCGCGAGGGTGACAATGAAGGACGGAATCTTGAAGTAGGCGACCCAATAACCTTGCGCCGCGCCGATCATCGCACCGACCAGCAGGCAAAGGATGAACGCCAGCGGATAGGCCATTTCATAGCGCACCATCAGCACGGCCGCGACGGCGCCGACAAAGCCCGCGACCGAGCCGACCGACAGATCGATATGACCGGTGACGATCACGAGCAGCATGCCGAGCGCCATGATCACGATGTAGCTGTTCTGCAGCACCAAATTGGTGAGGTTGAGCGGCTGCAGCAGCGTGCCGTCGGTCATCACCTGGAAGAACAGCATGATTGCAAGCAGCGACAGCAGCATGCCGTAATTGCGCAGATTGTTCTTGATGAAGCCGGCAGGCCCGGGAAGCGAAACCGCCTTGTCGCTCATGACCACACACCTTCCAGCGGCGCTTTCCCGCTCACATCCTCGTTGCGCATGATGGCACGCATGATCTCTTCCTGCGAGGCTTCTGCCGCGGTGAATTCGCCGACGAAGGCGCCGTCATTCATGACGCAGATCCGGTCGCAGACGCCGAGCAATTCGGGCATTTCCGACGAGATCATCACCACGCCCCGGCCCGCCTCGGCCAGTTCGTTGATGATAGAATAGATCTCGTATTTTGCCCCGACGTCGATGCCGCGGGTCGGCTCGTCGAGGATCAGGACCTTCGGATCGGTCATCAGCCATTTCGACAGCACGACCTTCTGCTGATTGCCGCCGGAGAGTTGGCCGGTTTTCTGATAGACGTCGGAGCAGCGGATTCGCATCCGGTTGCGGTAATCGTTCGCCACCTGCAACTCGCCGATATCGTCGATCACGCCTCGCTGTGCCACCCGGTCGAGGCTCGCCAGCGTGACGTTCTTGCGGACGTCGCTGTCGAGGATCAGTCCGAGTTCCTTGCGATCTTCGGTGACATAAGCGAGCCCGGTGTCGATCGCCGCGGCAACGCTCGGCAGCTCGATCTCCCGTCCGTCGAGCCATAACTGGCCGCTGATGTTGTGGCCCCAAGCGCGGCCGAACAGGCTCATGGCAAATTCGGTGCGCCCCGCCCCCATCAACCCGGCGATGCCGACCACCTCGCCGCGCCGCACCTCGAAATCCACGCCCTTGATCACCCTGCGCTCACGGTGCAGCGGGTGGTGGACGGTCCAGTCCTTCACGGCAAGCACCGGATCGCCGATGGTGGCCTTCCGCTGCGGAAAGCGATGCGCCAGATCGCGATTGACCATGCTGCGGATAATCCGGTCTTCCTCCGGCGGTTCGGCACGGCAATCGATGCTGTCGACGCTGCGGCCGTCGCGCAGCACGGTGATCTTGTCCGCGACGCGGGCGACTTCCGACAATTTGTGCGAGATCAGGATCGAGGCGATGCCCTGGGTGCGGAAAGCCAGCAGCCGATCCAGCAGCGCGGCGCTGTCGGTCTCGTTCAAACTGGCCGTCGGCTCGTCGAGGATCAGGAGCCTCACCCGCTTGGACAGCGCTTTCGCGATCTCCACCAGTTGCTGCTTGCCGACGCCGAGGTCGGTGACC
>JAQSDT010000347.1 GCA_029946075.1 bacterium
CAGCGCCTTGAAGAAGGCGTGCGTGAACAGGTGGAACATGCCGACCGAATAGGCCCCTGCCCCCATCGCCACGAACATGTAGCCGAGTTGCGAACAGGTCGAGTAGGCGACGATGCGCTTGATGTCGTTCTGCACGAGGCCGACGGTGGCCGCAAAGAACGCCGTGGTGGCGCCGAACAGCATCACGACGGCCTGGGCATTCGGCGCGAGTTCGAACAGCGGCGACAGGCGCGCCACCATGAACACGCCGGCGGTGACCATGGTCGCCGCGTGGATCAGCGCGGAGACCGGCGTCGGGCCTTCCATCGCGTCCGGCAACCAGGTGTGCAGCAGGAATTGGGCGGATTTGCCCATCGCGCCCATGAACAGCAGCAGGCAGATCAGCGTCAGCGCATCGGCGTGCCAGCCGAAGAAGTCGATGGTCTTGCCGGACAGACCGGGAGCGCCGGCAAAGATCGTCTCGAAATCGGTGGTCTTGAGCAGCATGTAGACGGCAAAGATGCCGAGTGCGAAACCGAAATCGCCGACACGGTTGACCACGAAGGCCTTGATCGCCGCCGCGTTCGCCGACGGCTTCTGGTACCAGAATCCGATCAGGAGGTAGCTGGCGAGACCCACGCCCTCCCAGCCGAAGAACAGCTGGACCAGATTGTCCGCGGTCACCAGCATCAGCATCGCGAAGGTGAACAGGGACAGATACGCGAAGAAGCGCGGCCGGTTCGGGTCCTCGTCCATGTAGCCGATGGAATAGAGGTGGACGAGCGAGGACACCGTGTTGACCACGACCAGCATGACCGCCGTCAGCGTATCGACGCGCAGCGCCCAGGACACCTGCAGGTCGCCGGAGTTGATCCAGGGGAACAGCGCGATCCGCACGTCGTGGTGCAGGAAGCCGACATCGACCAGTGCCACCCAGGACAGGCCGGCCGAGATCATCAGCAGGCCGGTCGTGATCAGTTCGGCCGCGCGCGATCCCTGCGCCGGCGGCTCGGAGACGTGGTGGTCGTCGTGACCTTGGTCATCATGGGCGGCGGCGGCATGGGCATGGTCGCCGTGACCATGACCATGGTCGTGATGCTCGACCGTATCGCCGCTCGGGTTGCGCGCATGCGCCCCGTACAGCGCGATCAGGCCGGCCAGAATGGCGCCCAGCAGCGGCAGAAAGACGATTGCCTGAATCATAGCTGCGCCCTTAGCCCTTCATCAGATTGACGTCTTCAACCGCGATCGAACCACGGTTGCGGAAATAGACCACCAGCACCGCCAGGCCGATCGCGGCCTCGGCGGCCGCCACCGTCAGCACCAGCAGCGCGAACACCTGGCCGACGATGTCGCCGAGGAAGGTCGAGAACGCTACGAGGTTGATATTGACGGCGAGCAGGATCAGCTCGATCGACATCAGGATGACGATGATGTTCTTGCGGTTGAGAAAGATGCCGAGAATCCCGAGCGTGAACAGGATGGCGGCGACCGCGAGGTAATGTCCGAGACCGATCGTCATTTCACCCACTCCGCGGCATCCGCATCCTGCAGCCCCTGCCCCGACGCCACCTTGCGAACCGCCATCGCCATTTCGGGCGTACGCGCGTTCTGCACATTGATGTCCTGGCGCTTGACCGCTGCCTTGTGGCGCAACGTCAGCACGATGGCGCCGATCATCGCGACCAGCAGCACCATGCCGGCCAGCTGGAAGTAATGGATGTACTTCGTGTAGAGCACGAGGCCGAGCGCCTCGGTGTTGCTGATATTGGCCGGGATCGCGGCGGTGATGTTCCTGGTCACCGTCGGATTGATCACCCAGGCGCCGACCACGAGCAGCAGCTCGAGCATGAAGATGCCGCCGATCACGAGACCGACCGGCAGATACTGCATGAAGCCTTCGCGCAGTTCGACGAAGTCGACGTCGAGCATCATGATCACGAACAGGAACAGCACCGCGACCGCGCCGACATAGACCACGATCAGCATCATGCCGAGGAATTCGGCGCCCATCAGCACGAACAGGCCGGACGCGTTGACGAAGGCCAGGATCAGATACAGCACGGAGTGCACGGGATTGCGCGAGACAATCACCATCACCGCCGAGGCCACGCAGGTGCCGGCGAACAGATAGAAGAAAATTGCGGGAAGGATCATCGAATGACCTCCGTCATTCCGGGATGGTCCGAAGGACCAGACCCGGAATCTCGAGATTCCGGGTTCGCGCGATGCGCGCCCCGGAATGACGTGGAGAGAATGGAAACGATCATGCCCTCACCTCACCGGTACGGAGCGTCGAGTTCGATTGCTTTCGCAATCTCGCGCTCCCAGCGGTCGCCATTGGCGAGCAGTTTCGCCTTGTCATAGTAGAGTTCCTCGCGGGTCTCGGTCGCGAATTCGAAATTCGGTCCCTCGACGATGGCATCGACCGGGCAGGCTTCCTGACACAGGCCGCAATAGATGCACTTCACCATGTCGATGTCGTAGCGCACGGTACGGCGGGTACCGTCATTGCGGCGCGGGCCGGCCTCGATGGTGATCGCCTGCGCCGGGCAGATCGCCTCGCACAGCTTGCAGGCAATGCAGCGTTCCTCGCCGTTCGGATAGCGGCGCAGCGCATGCTCGCCGCGGAAACGCGGCGAAATCGGGCCCTTCTCGAAGGGATAGTTCAGCGTCGGCTTCGGCTTGAAGAAGTAGCGCATGGCGAGAAAGAACGCCGATACGAACTCCGACAGGAGCAGCGAGTGCGCGGTTGCTTTGATGTTGACGCTCATGGCGACCTCACTTCGGCGCAATGCCGGCGAACTGCAGCACACCGGCCACAATCACCACCATGCCCAGCGACAGCGGCAGGAACACCTTCCAGCCGAGCCGCATCAATTGATCGTAGCGGTAGCGCGGCACGATCGCCTTCGCCATCGCGAACATGAAGAACATGAAGAACACCTTCAGCGCGAACCAGATCACGCCGGGAACCCAGTTGAAGGGCGGCAGGTCGACCGGCGGCAGCCAGCCTCCGAGGAACAGGATCGCCGCCATCGCGCACATCGTGGTGATCGCGACGTATTCGCCGAGCATGAACAGGAGATACGGCGTCGAGCCGTATTCGACCATGAAGCCCGCGACCAGTTCGGATTCGGCTTCGACGAGATCGAACGGCGGACGGTTGGTTTCGGCCAGCGCCGAGACGTAGAACACCACGAACATCGGGAACAGCGGCCAGACATACCAGTTCAGGATGGTGAGCTGCGGCAGGCCGATCAGGCTGGCGAGCCCGCGGGTATGCTGCGCTTCCACCACGGCGGTGAGGTTGAGCGAACCGACGCACAGCAACACGGTGATGATGACGAAGCCGATCGAGACTTCGTAGGACACCATCTGCGCCGCCGAGCGCAATGCTGCCAGGAACGGATATTTCGAGTTCGACGACCAGCCGGCCATGATGATGCCGTAGATCGACAGCGACGAGATCGCGAAGATGTAGAGCACGCCGACATTGATGTCGGAGATTACCCAGCCGAGATCCATCGGGATCACGGCCCAGGCGGCCAGCGCCAGCACGCAGGACACCAGCGGCGCCAGCAGGAACACGCCCTTGTTGGAGCCGGACGGGATGATCGGCTCCTTCAGCACGAACTTCAAAAGGTCCGCGAAGGATTGCAACAGGCCCCACGGGCCCACGACGTTGGGACCGCGGCGGATTTGTACCGCCGCCCAGATCTTGCGGTCGGCGAGCAGGATATAGGCAATCGCGATCAGGAGCACGACGAGCAGCAGCACGCTCTGCGCGACCATGACGATCAGCGGCCAGAGAAAGCCGGTCCAGAACGAGCTTGCGAAGAATTCAGCCATCATCGGATCACGCTCACTCCGCTGCCGTCAGCATTTGCCCGGATGCCAGGCGGGAACATTCCGCCATCACCGCCGAGGCCCGTGCGATCGGGTTGGTCAGATAGAAATCCTCCACCGAGGTTTTCAGCGGCGTCTTGTCGAGGCTGCCACCCTTGCCGGCGAGCGACTTGACGTCTTCGGCCTTGCCGGCCTCGATCTGGTCGAGCCGCAGCAGATGCGGCACGGCGCTGGTGACGGCCTGACGCAGCGCCTGCAAGGAGTCATAGGGCAGCTTCTTGCCGAGCACGTCGGAGAGCGCGCGGATGATCGCCCAGTCCTCGCGGGCCTCGCCGGGCGGGAACGCGGCGCGGTTGGCGACCTGCACGCGGCCTTCGGTGTTGACGTAGAGGCCCGATTTCTCGGTATAGGCCGCGCCCGGCAGGATGACGTCGGCGCGATGCGCGCCGCGGTCGCCATGGGTGCCGAT
>JAQSDT010000348.1 GCA_029946075.1 bacterium
GCGCTGCGCGCCGGCGCGGTCGCCGTCGAGCTGCGCGGATTGGGCGTGTAGCAACAGCGCCAGCGGATCCTGCGCCGCATGTTTGCGCGCGGCTTCGGCATGCATACGCGCGGCTGATGAATCGCCGTGGCCCACTGCGAGCAAGCCTTGCGTGATCGCTTGCCGGCCGCGGGCCTGACGTCGCTCGCGCCGGTTGCGCCGCATGCGGGCCGGCGTGCGCAGAAGACCGCTGACGATCGCCCACAGCGTCATCGCCGCGACGACGACGATGCCAAATCCCAGCACGAACACCGGCAGCGTGGTCTGCATGCGCCAGCCGCCCCATGACAGCACGACCTCGCCGGTCTGCTCGGCAACCCAGGCGGCGCCGGCGGCACCCAGCGCGATCATCAGCAAAAACAGGATAATCCGGATCATCGAAATCCTTACTGTACCGGCTTGGCGAGTACGGCCATGGCGTCGGCCGCGAATTGACGGGAGGCAGCCAGCGCCGCATCGCGCGCGTCGGCGCGGTCAAGCCAGGCTTGCGCCGCGGCGCGATCGGCGGCATCGAGCATCTTCAGTTCGCGCCGCGCTTCGTTGAAATCGTTGCGCAGTGCCGCCGCCGTGATCCGCGCCACCACGGCGCCGCGATCATTGCCGACGGTGTCCGTGCGCTCGATCTTGACCAGTCGTGCGGCACCCGCCTGCAGCTTCCCGACGATACCCGAACCTGTCGTCGCCGTTTCCTGCGGCGCAGCCGGCAACAGTTTTGGCACCAGCGCTAGCAATTCGGTGCTGAGCCGGTTCGCATTCGGCACGCCCTTCTCGGCGAACTGATCGAGCGGCTTCAACGCATCGGGATTGGCCGCCAACGCCTTCGTCGCCGACAGCGCCGCCGGATAGGGATCGCCGACGCGAACCAGCACGTCGAGCAGGGCCGCCGCCACCACGCGGCGCAGCGGCAGGTCGTCGGCGGGTTTGGCATCGGCCGCTTTGGTATCGGCGAGCTTGCTGCCTTGCTGCGCGATCGCGGCGCCTTGCGTCCGCAACAGGCTCTCGACCTTCGCGATACGCTCGTCGACGGCAGACAGATCGGGTGCCGGCGCAGGCGCACCATCGGCACGCGGCGCCGATTTCACATCGTTGATCGCCGATGCAAGTTTATCATTTTGCGCGCGCGCTGCGGCGAGTTCACTGCGCAGCGACGCGAGCGATTTTTCCAGGCCATCGACGCGTGCGGCAGCGGCCGCATCGGCGACGGGTTTGCCGACCCTGGCCTCGACGCCCGCGACGCGCGCGGTGAGACCGTCGATCGCGGCGGCATTGACCTGCGGCGCAGGCGGTGCGGACGGCGGCTGAACCGCGGGCCAGCCCAGCATCCAGCCGACGCCGATCACCAGCGCCGCGGCGGCCGCACCGGAAACCGGCGCGACGATCCAGGGCGAAACCGGCCGGGGCGGCGGCTCCGCCACCGGCGACACCGCAGGCGCGTCAGGCACTGGCGCGGGCGCAGCTTCGGCCGCACTTGCTTCCGCGGCGGCCGTGGTCTCGTTCGACACTTCGGTCGCTTCGAGTTCGATGGTCGGCGGCGCGCGCTTCGGCCGTTCCGAATCGGGCGGCGATCCAGTCTCGTTGGGCCTGTCGTCGACCATTACAGCGGTTCCCTCAAGCGGTTGCGTTCCCGAACCTAGCAGAATCGGACCGTCTTATACCGATTTCCGGCGACCTGGCCTGCTCAGACTTAAAGATTATGCGGCCGGCCGGGGCCGCAAAATGCGCTCCAGGGCCTCGAACAGGGCGTTTTCGTCGGCCGAGGCCGCAGCCGTCACCTGCGTCGCGCCGGCGTCACGCAGCACGGCAGCCACCGCAGCCGAAATGCAGCATTGCGGCAGGGCCAGCGCCGAAATCTCGACGCCGGCCGAGCGCGCCGCGTCCAGGAACGCACGCGCACTGCGGCGCGAATAGTGCAGCACCGCTTCGATCTGGTGCGCCACGAAAGCGTCACATATCTGCGGCGGCAGGCTGGGCACCGGCACCATCCGGTAGGTCGTGTGCGTGACGACGGTAAATCCCTTTTCGCCGAGTTCACTCGCGAGGTCCCGCGCGAGATCGGCGCCGGCGAGATAAAGCAGCGTCGCCGCTTTCTTCAATTGCTTCGACTTCACGCGGGCCTGCACCAGGTCCCGCAGCACGCCGGCGCCGCCTTGCGCCGCCATCACCTCGCCGAAGCCGGCTTCGCGCGCTGAAGCTGCCGTGTGTTCACCCACCGCAAACAACGGCAGCTTGAGCAACGGGCTGTTGGCGAGATCACGCAAGATCGCGCGCAGGGCATTGGCTGACGTGACGATGACGGCGTCATACTCCGCATCGGCATCGTCCTGGAACGGCACCGGCTCGAACCGCAGCATCGGGGCACGCAGGGCCTCAAAACCTCGGCCGCGCAGTGCCCTGACGGTCGTCTCATCGTCCGGTTGCGGGCGTGTGACGAGAACGGCCATGTTTCAAATCTCCACCAGGGCGACGCCCGCATGATCGGGCGATTGCACCGTGTGACCTCGTAATGCTACCGGGTTACGGAAGCGTTGTTTTTTGCAACAGCGCAAGGGCTCAATTGGGATAGCGACACGCCGATGCTGGTGCTGGGTATCGAAACCACCTGCGATGAAACCGCCGCCGCCGTGATCGAGCGCGGCGAGGACGGCAGCGGAAGGATTCTGTCCAACGTCGTACGCTCGCAGATCGAGGAGCATGCCCGGTTCGGCGGCGTGGTGCCGGAGATCGCGGCGCGTGCCCATGTCGACCTGCTCGACGGTATCGTCGGGCAGGCCATGACGGATGCCGGTGTCGGCTTCGCCCATTTGTCGGCGGTGGCGGCTGCCGCCGGACCCGGCCTGATCGGCGGGGTGATCGTCGGCCTTACCACCGCCAAGGCGATTGCGATGGTGAACGACACGCCGTTGATCGCGGTCAACCATCTCGAGGCACACGCGCTGACGCCGCGGCTGACCTCCGCGCTCGAATTTCCCTACTGCCTGTTCCTGGCGTCCGGCGGCCACACCCAGATCGTCGCGGTCGTCGGCGTCGGCAATTACGTGCGGCTCGGCACCACCGTCGACGACGCGATGGGCGAAGCCTTCGACAAGGTCGCAAAGATGCTGTCGTTGCCCTACCCCGGCGGTCCGGAGGTCGAACGCGCAGCCGCGAATGGCGATGCGAAGCGTTTTGCTTTTCCGCGGCCGATGCTCGGGCGGCCGGATGCGAATTTCTCGCTGTCGGGTTTGAAGACCGCCGTTCGCAACGAGGCCAGCCGCCTGGTGCCGCTGGAGCCGCAGGACATCAGCGATCTCTGCGCAGGCTTTCAGGCCGCCGTGCTGGAATCGACCGCGGACCGTTTGAATGTCGGTCTTCGATTGTTTCACGAACAGTTCGGCCCGCCCAATGCGCTGGTCGCGGCCGGCGGCGTCGCCGCCAACCACGCGATCCGCGGCGCACTGCAGGATGTCGCCGCAAAGGCGAAGACCATTTTGATTATTCCGCCGCCGGCGCTGTGCACCGATAACGGCGCCATGATCGCTTGGGCCGGCGCGGAGCGGCTGGCACTGGGATTGACCGACACGATGGACGCCCCGCCCCGCGCACGCTGGCTGCTCGACGCCAACGCGACGGCGCCCGCGGGTTACACCAATACCCGCGCGGGGTTTTGAACATGGCGACGCGCCATTCGGTTGCGGTGATCGGTGCCGGCGCCTACGGCACCGCGCTCGCCTGCGCCGCCGCCCGTGCCGGACGCGATGTCGTGCTGTATGCGCGCAATGCCGAGGCCGCGGCGCAGATGAAGGCGTCGCGGAAAAATCCGAAGCTGCCGGGCGCCAGCATCGACGCCGTGATCGACATCACGGCTGATCTTGCTGCGGCAGCGCGCGCCGACATCATCCTGCTGGCGACGCCGGCCCAAAGCTTGCGCGAAGCGGCCAAGGCACTTGCGCCGCATCTCGGGACGGCGATACCTGTGATCGCCTGCGCCAAAGGCATCGAGCGCGGCACGCACAGGTTCATGACCGAAATCATTGCGGAGACTCTGCCGAACGCACTTCCCGCGATCCTGTCGGGACCGAATTTCGCCGACGACGTCGCGCGCGGCCTTCCGACCGCGGTGACGCTTGCCGCGAGGGATGAAGGCCTTGCGAGCGAGCTGGTGCAGGCGCTGGGTTCGTCGACGTTCCGGCCCTATCACACCACCGACGTGCGCGGCGTCGAGATCGGCGGCGCGGCGAAGAACGTGCTGGCGATCGCCG